>CAUEKH010000097.1 GCA_959018155.1 uncultured Hungatella sp. | reverse complement strand
GACGAAAGAAGTGACGGAAAAGGTGACGGAAGAAGTGACGAAAGAAGTTACGGAAGAAGTGACGAAAAAAGTTACAGCACAAAAAATGCGGAAATACTCGCTATCAAGCTATTAGTTAAGGGGAAAACAACAGAAGAAATATCGGAACAGACAGGACTTTCCCCGGCTGAGATAGAACGTATTCAGAAGGAATTAGAGGAATAGTCCAAATCTTATTACAGGAAAGAAAACAGGTTACAGGATCCATGGAAGAACAAAAACAGGGAAAGCTGTATCTCTGCGCAACCCCGATAGGGAATCTCGATGATATTACTTTACGTGTTCTGAAAACACTGAAGGAAGTCGACTTAATTGCGGCAGAGGACACGAGACATACGATTAAACTCCTGAACCATTTTGATATCAGGACGCCGATGACAAGCTACCATGAGTATAATAAGGTGGAGAAGGCGAGATATCTGGTGGAACAGATGAGGGAAGGAATCAGGATAGCGCTGGTTACGGATGCGGGGACGCCTGGAATTTCCGATCCGGGTGAGGAACTGGTCAGGCAGTGTTATGAGGCCGGGGTTGAGGTGACCTCTCTGCCGGGGCCGGCGGCATGTATTACGGCTCTCACGCTGTCCGGGCTGGCGACGAGGAGATTCTGCTTTGAAGCATTTCTTCCGTCGGATAAAAAAGAAAAGCAGTGGGTTTTAGAGGAACTGAAGCGGGAGACGAGAACGATCATTATCTATGAAGCGCCTCACCGGCTCATCAGGACGCTGGCTGAGCTGTATGAAGCGCTGGGAAATCGTCGTATTACCATCTGCCGGGAACTGACGAAACGGTATGAGACTGCGTTTCGCACGACCTTTTCCGATGCTTTGGCCGCCTATGAGACGGAGGAACCGAAAGGGGAATGTGTCATTGTCATAGAAGGAAAGAGTATAGAAGAGATAAAAGAAGAAAAGGTTAGAAGCTTTGAGGAAATGTCCCTGGAGGAACACGTGAAGCAGTATGAGGACCAGGGCCTGGATCGCAAGGAAGCCATGCGCAGGGCGGCGAAGGACAGGGGAATCAGTAAGAGGGACGTGTATCAGCAGTTGATGAGATAGTTAAGTGAATAAAAGGGCGGTTTGAAAGAAGCAGTGCCCGCAAAGCTGCCATTTATGGCCCCGCGGTGTGGAAGACCCGGGAGAAGAGGCGGCGCCTGCCTGCACATTTTTGGCTCATGTTTCCAGGTGCTGTCCGTTCTCAGGGTGGCACGATACGGTCAGAAGGGCACCGCTGGCATTCATCGGATTTTTCTGAAGAAAAATCCGATTCAGGCCTGCTGAAAATCCGGCTTTGTAGGCCGGATTTTCTCCCTCCTGGCCGTATCGCGCCGCCCTGAGAACGGACGCACCTTCCAACAAATCGTCAAAAATGTACAGGCAGGCCCCGCCTCTTCTCCGGGTCTTCCACACCGCAGGGCCATAAATGGCAATGGCATTACAAAAATGTAAAATTCTTCTTGACAAACCGCCCCGCATTATATAGAATTAGTTTGAATATCAAAACATTTGAATTACAAAACATCAGAGACAGGTGAAAACCTTGGGTTTTCCCGACTTCCTGACCGTGCAAATGCGCGGAGTGAACGGGGGAAATTATGACAACAAGAATTATAGGAACTGGTTCGGCTGTACCGGAGCAGGTGGTTACCAATGACGATCTGTCGAAAGTGGTAGATACCAGTGATGAGTGGATTCGTCCCAGAACCGGAATCCGGGAGCGGCGGATTGCTTCGGCAGAATCCGGAACCTCGGACCTGGCGGTAAAGGCGGCGAAGAGAGCGCTGGAGCAGTCGGGTGTGAAACCGGAAGAACTGGATATCATTGTTCTGGCAACCTCCTCGGCAGACCGGTGTTTTCCCAGCGGGGCGTGTGAGGTCCAGGCGGAAATCGGAGCGGTTCATGCAGTGGCATTCGACGTAAGCGCCGCGTGTTCCGGTTTTATTTTTGCCCTGAATACGGTCCACAGCTTCTTTAAGGCGGGGATTTACCGCACGGGACTGGTCATTGGGGCCGACACATTGAGCAAACTGATTGACTGGAATGACAGAAGTACGTGTGTCCTTTTTGGCGACGGGGCCGGGGCTGCGGTTGTCAAAGCAGAGGAGACCGGGATTGTCCACATGGTTATGGGCGCGGATGGATCGAGAGGAAGCGTGCTGGATTGCGGCGGCCGTACAACCGGGAATTTCCTGACCGGGAAGAAGCCGGAGCTTGGCTATATGACCATGAATGGACAGGAAGTATTTAAATTCGCGGTGAAGACCGTACCGGAAGCAATCAGGAAAACGCTCGATGAGAGCGGAACAGACATCAGTGAAATTAAATATTTTATTCTGCATCAGGCAAATTACCGGATTTTCGAATCCATAGCGAAAAGGCTGAAGATACCGATGGAAAAATTCCCGATGAATCTCGACAGATACGGGAACACCTCAGGGGCTTCCATACCGATTCTGCTGGACGAGATGAACCGGGCCGGAAAATTGAAACCGGGAGATAAGCTGATTTTATCCGGTTTTGGTGCAGGACTTACCTGGGGAGCCACTCTTTTGGAGTGGTAATTAAAAAGACTAATACTTTGATAATCAAAGTATATAGCATCATAATAGAACGGTTCAGCCAGCAGACCGGCATTGAACCGTATCATCAAATGAAAGAAAATCAAAGAGTAAGAGGAGAAATGAAACCATGTTAGAGAAAATGAAAGAAATTATTGCAGAGCAGTTAAACGTTGATGCGGAGACAATTACCGCAGAGTCTTCCTTTAAAGAGGATTTAGGCGCTGATTCACTGGATTTATTTGAACTTGTTATGGCTTTAGAGGATGAGTATTCTGTAGAGATTCCATCTGAGGATTTAGAGCAGCTTACGACAGTAAATAAAGTTATGGACTATTTAAAAGAAAAGGGCGTGGAAGGCTGATGAAAACCAGAATTACGGAGCTTTTAGGAATTGAATATCCCATCATCCAGGGCGGTATGGCCTGGGTTGCGGAGCATCATCTGGCTGCCGCGGTATCAGAAGCCGGCGGTTTGGGACTGATTGGCGGAGCTAACGCGCCTGCTGAGGTGGTCCGTGATGAAATCAGAAAAGCAAAAGAACTGACAGATAAGCCAATTGGTGTCAATGTCATGCTCTTAAGCCCTCACGCGGATGAGGTTGCAAAGGTAGTTGTGGAAGAGGGTATCAAGGTTGTCACGACCGGTGCCGGTAATCCGGAAAAGTACATGGAAATGTGGAAAAACGCCGGAATTAAGGTGATTCCGGTGGTTGCTTCGGTAGCGCTTGCAAAGAGGATGGAGCGCTATGGCGCCGACGCTGTTGTAGCCGAAGGATGCGAATCCGGTGGACATATCGGCGAGCAGACGACCATGACGCTGGTACCGCAGGTTGTGGACGCAGTGTCAATCCCGGTTATCGCGGCAGGCGGAATCGCAGACGGCCGCGGGATTGCGGCGGCCTTCATGCTGGGCGCGGAAGCTGTGCAGATGGGAACCCGGTTCGTTGTGGCGAAGGAATCCATTGTCCATGAGAATTACAAACAGCGCATCATCAAGGCCAAGGATATTGACTCGGCAGTAACCGGGCGGACTCACGGCCATCCCGTAAGATGCTTGAGAAATCAGATGACCAGGGAATATGTGAAGCTGGAGCAGGAAGGCAAGAGCTTTGAAGAACTGGAGTACTTAACACTGGGAACCTTGAGAAAGGCAGTCCAGGAAGGCGACGTTACCAACGGAACCGTTATGGCAGGTCAGATTGCGGGAATGATAAGCAAAGAGCAGACCTGCAAAGAAATGATTGATGAAATGATGGAACAGGCTGAGAAGCTGCTTTCCAGATAGAAGCAGCCGGATCGGATAAGAGAAGCAGTTTTATAGACAGTATGGCCGAAGCAGGCCAATAAGAAGCAGAAACACCGTCAAAAAAGGAGTTACAAAAATATGAGCAGAATCGCATTTATTTTCCCGGGACAGGGCGCACAGTACTGTGGAATGGGTCAGGATTTTTATGAAGAGACGGAAACAGGAAAACGCATTTTCGATATGGCGTCGGAGATTCTTGGTTTTTCCGTGCCGGAGCTGTGTTTTGAGAAAAATGACAGGCTGGATATCACAGAGTATACCCAGGCGGCCATGGTGACCACAAGTATTGCCATGATGCGGGTACTGGAAGAGAAAAAAGGCGTAAAGCCGGATGTGGCGGCAGGACTGAGCCTGGGAGAATATTGCGCGCTGGCAGCCGCAGGCGTACTGAGCGACGCGGATGCCATCCGGACGGTGAGACAGAGGGGAATCCTGATGCAGGAGGCTGTTCCGGTGGGAATTGGAGCCATGGCGGCAATCCTTGCACTGGATGCCTCAAAAATCGAGGAAGTTATCAGGGATATCGAAGGCGTACAGATCGCCAACTACAATTGTCCGGGACAGATTGTCATTTCCGGACGGAAGCAGGCCGTTGAGACGGCAAATGAAAAACTTCTGGCTGCGGGAGCGAAGCGGGCTGTCATGCTCAATGTCAGCGGGCCGTTCCACTCCGCCATGCTGAAAGAGGCAGGCGAAAAGCTTGGAAAAGTACTGGAAGAGGTGGAAATCCACAAACCGGTTATCCCATATGTAGCCAATGTGACGGCAGAATTCGTGACAGACGAAGGAGATGTGAAGCCACTGTTAGAAAAACAGGTTTCCTCCTCCGTGCGCTGGCAGCAGAGTGTGGAAACCATGTTAAATAATGGGGTGGACACCTTCGTGGAAATCGGACCGGGTAAGACACTGGCCGGATTTATGAGAAAGATTACAAGAGATGTAAAAGTCATTAATATAGAGAAACTGGCAGATATTGATAAGTTTTAGTAAAAATGAGCAGGAAAAGGAGGATGCCGGAATGTTAGAGGGAAAAGTAGCTGTCGTAACCGGCGCCGGAAGAGGAATCGGCCGCGCCATAGCGCTTAAGCTGGCTGAAGAAGGCGCGACGGTGGTAGTCAATTATAACGGATCCGCGGCTAAAGCGGAGGAAGTGGTAAACATCATTACCAGTCAGGGCAAAAAAGCAATGGCTGTTCAGTGCAGCGTATCGGATTACGAGAGCGTGGCAGCGATGATGAAGACCGTGGTGGAAACGTACGGAAGAATTGATATCCTGGTAAACAACGCGGGAATTACGAGAGATAATCTGTTGATGAAGATGTCCGAGGAAGACTTCGACGCTGTAATTGACACGAATTTAAAAGGCGTGTTCAACTGCATAAAGCATGTGGCCCGTCAGATGATTAAGCAGAAAGGCGGCCGCATCATCAATATTTCTTCTGTTTCCGGCGTTCTTGGAAATGCCGGGCAGGCGAATTACTGCGCTGCAAAGGCAGGAGTGATCGGAATCACAAAGTCATTTGCCAGGGAGGCGGCCAGCAGAGGCATAACGGTCAACGCTGTGGCGCCAGGATTCATTGAGACGGAGATGACAGAGGTTTTATCAGAAAACGTGAAGACGTCTGTGACAGAACAGATTCCGATGAAACATTTTGGAACAACAGAAAATATCGCCGATGCGGTGGCATTTCTGGCTTCAGACAAGGCTGGCTACATCACTGGACAGGTGCTGTGTGTAGATGGCGGAATGGCAATGTAAACAGTGAGGAGAAAATGGTATGAAGACGAGAGTAGTTGTAACCGGTATGGGAGCCATTACACCACTTGGAAATGATGTGGAGAGCTTCTGGAACGGATTAAAAGAAAAAAGAGTGGGAATCGGACCGATTACCCAGTTTGATACAACCGATTATAAGGCAAAGCTGGCAGCGGAAGTAAAAGATTTCGACGCAAAGGCATATATGGACCCGAAAGCGGCAAAGCGTATGGAGCGTTTCTCCCAATTTGCCGTGGCAGCTACGAAGGAAGCGCTGGAAGACGCAAAAATCAATATGGCGGAGGAAGATCCGTACCGCGTGGGCGTATCAGTAGGATCCGGAATCGGCAGCTTACAGGCCATGGAACGCGAACATAAAAAGCTTCTGGAAAAAGGGCCGGGACGCGTAAACCCGCTTCTCGTTCCCATGATGATTTCCAACATGGCTGCCGGAAATGTGGCAATTCAGTTTGGATTAAAGGGAAAATGTTTTAATGTTGTGACCGCGTGTGCCACAGGAACCCACTCCATCGGAGAGGCATTCCGTTCTATCCAGTATGGGGAGGCCGATGTAATGGTTGCAGGCGGCACGGAAGCCAGCATTTCCCCCATCGGGGTAGCCGGATTTACAGCGCTGACAGCGCTGACAACCTCCGAAGATCCGATGCGCGCTTCCATCCCATTTGACAGGGACAGAAGCGGCTTCGTCATGGGAGAAGGCGCGGGTATCGTCGTGCTGGAATCCTTAGAGCACGCTTTAAAGAGAGGCGCAACCATTTACGCTGAGATGGCAGGCTACGGCGCTACGTGTGACGCCTACCATATCACCTCGCCGGCCGAGGACGGAAGCGGCGCGGCAAGAGCCATGCTGAACGCGATTCAGGACGCGTCTTTAAAGCCGGAGGAAATTGATTACGTCAACGCTCACGGAACCAGCACTCACCACAATGATTTATTTGAGACTATGGCGATCAAGGCTGCTCTCGGAGAGCACGCAAAGAGTGTGAAAATCAACTCCACAAAATCCATGATAGGCCACCTTTTAGGCGCTGCAGGCGGAGTCGAATTCATTACCTGTGTAAAATCCATTCAGGACGGTTTTATCCATGCGACTGCCGGTCTGGAGACAGAGGGCGAAGGCTGTGATTTAAACTACATGAAGGGCCAGGGAACTGCCTGTACCGTCAACGCGGCAATCAGCAACTCCTTAGGTTTCGGCGGCCATAACGCCAGTGTTGTAGTGAAGAAATTCGTTCTGTAGGAGGATCGTATGGAGATTAATGATATTATCAGACTGATGCAGGCGGTTTCAGAAAACGGCCTCACCAGTTTTAAAATGGAGGAAGGCAATTTAAAGCTTTCCATAAAAAAAGAAGAGAAACCGATTACAGTTACTAATCTGCCGGTCGGAAATTTTGCGGCCGAAGCCCCGGCAGTAACCGCAGCCATCCAGGCAGCCGGAAATCCGGTTGCAGCCATTGTTCCGGAAGTTTCCCAGGCGAATTCGACACCAGCTGTCGGAGAGAATGTTTCAGGGGTTTCCACTGGTCTTGAGACGGATAAGGTGGTTTCTTCCCCTCTGGTCGGTACTTTTTATAACGCGTCTTCCCCGGACGCCGATCCGTTTGTGAAGGTGGGCGACACCGTAAAGAAGGGTCAGGTTCTTGGTATTATCGAGGCCATGAAACTGATGAATGAGATTGAGAGTGAATTCGACGGCGTTGTAGAAGCGGTTCTCGTTGGAAATGAGGACGTTGTTGAATACGGCCAGCCGTTATTCAGAATCCGATAACGACAACCTGCACGCTCCGCGCACAGGTCACCGTCTTCAATGAAACAGACTCTGCCGGTTTTCCAAAAAGCCGGCAGCGAATCAGGAATCCCTGCCATGAGCCGCAGGAAAAGGAGAAGATATCATGTTGGGTATTAAAGAAATTCAGGAAATTATTCCTCACAGACATCCATTTTTGCTGGTGGACTGCATCGAAGAGCTGGAACCGGGTGTCAGAGCGGTCGGATATAAATGCGTCACTTACGACGAGCCGTATTTCGCAGGCCATTTTCCGCAGGAGCCGGTGATGCCGGGCGTGCTGATTATCGAGGCGCTGGCCCAGGTCGGTTCCGTAGCCATGCTGAGCGTGGATGCGTATAAAGGAAAAATCGGTTATTTTGGCGGCATCAACAATGCCAAATTCAAGAAAATGGTTCATCCCGGCGATAAGCTGAAGCTGGAATGCGAGATAATCAAGCAGAAGGGGCCGGTAGGAATTGGAAAGGCCACAGCAACGGTAGACGGGAAACTGGCTGCGTCAGCAGAACTGACATTTATGATTGGATAGGTGTAAATCATATGTTTAATAAGATATTAATTGCAAACCGCGGAGAAATCGCGGTTCGCATCATCCGGGCGTGCCGTGAAATGGGAATCAAGACGGTGGCAGTCTATTCCGAGGCAGACAGAGAAAGCCTTCACACTCTTTTGGCGGACGAAGCCATCTGCATCGGTCCGGCGCCGTCCACCCAGAGTTACTTAAATATGGAGCGCATTCTCACCGCCACCGGGGCCATGAA
>CAUEKH010000096.1 GCA_959018155.1 uncultured Hungatella sp. | reverse complement strand
TATTTCCAAACGTATTTTAACCGCCATCCCCATGCTGATTATCATTACGGTAATCTGTTTTACCCTGATGCATCTGGCCCCCTATGATGCGGTTGATGCCATGACGACGCCGAAGATGTCACCGGAAACCATCGCGCTTATCAGAGCCAAGTATGGCTATGACAGACCTGTTTACGAACAGTATTTTCGCTGGATTGGCGGTGTCTTAAGTGGTAATTTCGGCTATTCTATCGTTACACACCAGAGTATTGCAACAGATTTGTCAGTCAGAATCCCCAACACAATCAAACTGATTCTGCCGGCCTACTTAACCGCGTATGTGCTGGCGATCGTTCTGGGGCTGTTAGCAGGTTCTCACAAGAACAAGAGGCTGGATAAATGTATTGACGGGCTGGCTTCTGTCGGAATCGCCCTGCCTACCTTCTGGGTGGGACTGATGCTGATTTATTTCCTGGGATATAAGCTGCGTCTCTTCCCGATTGTGGGAATGCACACAATTGGAAAAGAAAGTTCTATCGTAGATTATTTGAAGCATTTCTTTATGCCGTATTTTTCCCTGACGCTGGCATTTCTGCCGGACAACTTGCGGTACGTCAGGTCTGCGACCATCACCCAGTACTCTGAGGATTACGTCATGGTGCAGACGGCATTTGGCGCTTCCAAATCGGAAATCATGTTCAAACACGTCTGCAAGAACGTGCTTCTGCCGGTTATCACCAAGCTTGGCATGGCGCTTCCCATGCTGGTCACGGGCGCTATTATTACCGAAACTATCTTCGGCTGGCCGGGAATCGGGCCGTACTTCATCAAGGCAATTCAGTCTATGGACTATCCG
Source organism: uncultured Hungatella sp. (assembly GCA_959018155.1). Taxonomy (GTDB): domain Bacteria; phylum Bacillota; class Clostridia; order Lachnospirales; family Lachnospiraceae; genus Hungatella. The sequence continues at coordinate 7,397 of CAUEKH010000096.1, read as the reverse complement.
ATTGTCATGATGATTCTGGTTCTGTCCTCAACCCTGGTCATCCTGGGCAACTTACTGTCGGATATCCTCTACTGTGTGACGGATCCGCGTATTAAGGAAATGGGGTGATGAAGTGAGCAGAAATCGTGAACAAAAGAAGGCAGAGAAAGCAAAAACAGGCCCTACCAGGCTTGACAATGTGCTGATTGCACTGAAACATGACAAGGTTGCCATTGTTTCTCTCTCTTTACTGGCAATTATTCTGATTATGTCCCTGATTGCGCCGCTTCTTCCCATGGACCCGAATGCGACAAATGTCAGCCACATGTTACAGGGACCGTCGGCGGAGCACTGGTTCGGAACGGATGAGGTGGGCCGCGATTATTTTGCCCGTGTTATCTACGGGGGCCGCGTTTCCCTGCTCGTCGGATTCCTGGCCATGCTGACCAGCGTAGTTATCGGCGTTGTGGTCGGAACTCTGGCCGGTTACTGTGGCGGGATTATTGATATGGTGCTGATGAGAATTGTTGATATTATGTCCTCAATTCCGTGGATGATACTCGTCACGGTTATCAGTATTTTCCTCCGTCCGGGACTGCGTTCTATCATTATCGTAATCGGATTCTTCACGTGGATGGAAATCGCGCGGCTTGTGCGGGCGGAGACTCTGTCCATCAAGGAGAGAGAATTCGTGATGTATGCCAGATTCGCGGGCGTGCCAATCTGGAAGATTATCGGAAAACACGTGATTCCATCGGTATTTCCGACGATTATCATTGCTGCCACCAGCGGAATTGCAAGCGCCATCATGACAGAGTCCTCCTTAAGCTTTTTGGGAATCGGGATCCAGCAGCCCATGTCTTCCTGGGGCAGTCTCTTACAGAGTGCTCAGGGGACGATGCAGAACGCATTTTACATGGCGGTGATTCCGGGCCTTTTGATTGTAATTACAATCTTTGCCTTTAATAAGCTGGGCAATTTACTGAGGATTTTCGTGGAACCGAGAGTCATGGCCGGTGAGAAAGAGTAGAGAGGAGACAGGCATGGAACAGAAGAATGAAAATGTGAAAAAGAAAGAAATCCTGACTGTCCGCAATCTCCACACCACCTTCCACACCCACGGCAGCCTGGTGAAGGCGGTCAGAGGCGTGGACATCCATGTGGATGACGGCGATATTCTGGCGGTAGTCGGGGAATCGGGAAGCGGTAAGAGCGTCCTGATGAAGTCCATCATGGGCCTTCTCCCGGAGAATGCGGAGATTACGGCCGATGCCCTGGAATTTATGGGAAAGGACATGAAGGGCCTTTCAGCGGAGGAGCGCAGGCGCATGAGGGGAAAGGATTTCGCCATGATTTTCCAGGACCCCATGACAGCGTTAAATCCTTTAAAGAAGATTGGATACCATTTGGAGGAGGTGCTGAAACGCCACCGCGGCCTCGATAAGAAGGCGTCCAGACAGGAAGCGGTTGAGACGCTCAAGAAGGTTGGAATTCCGTCCCCGGAGAAGCGGCTGGACCAGTATCCCCATGAATTTTCAGGCGGCATGAGACAGCGTGTGCTGATTGCCATGGCGCTCTGCTGTCAGCCGAAGCTTTTGATCGCGGACGAGCCGACAACGGCTCTGGATGTGACCATCCAGGCGCAGATCCTCGATTTGCTGAAATCCTTAAAGGATGACACGGGCATGAGCATCGTGCTTATCACCCACGACCTTGGCGTGGTGGCCAGCTTGAGCAACCGCATCAATGTCATGTATGGCGGAAGAATCATGGAAGAGGGACTGACGGACGAGATTTTCTATTCTCCGAAGCACCCTTATACACGGGCGCTGTTAAATGCGATCCCGAGGCCAACCTCCGGTGTGAAGGAACGGTTAGAGCCGATTCCGGGCATGGCGCCGTCTCTTGTCAACCCTCCGGAAGGATGTCCATTTGCGGAGCGCTGCCGGTTTGCCTCTGAAAAATGTCTTGGCAAAATGCCGGAGTACCGCGTCTACAGTGATACGCAGCGGGCGATGTGCGTCTTTTCTGCAGAGGAACTGGATGCGATGAGCGGAAAGGAGGAGAAGCGCAATGACTGATGAGAAGAGCAGAATCCTGCTGGAAGCGAAAGAACTGGAGAAGCATTTCCCGGTCAAGGATTTCTTCGGAAGGCAGAAACAGGCTGTCCGCGCTGTGGATGGCGTGTCGCTGGCTATCAGAAAGGGCGAGACATTCGGTCTCGTTGGAGAGTCGGGCTGCGGAAAGTCCACGCTTGGCAGGACTTTGATCCGTATGTATGAGCCGACCGGCGGAAAGATTATCTTTGATGGCCAGGATATCACCGACTTAAAGAACAAGGCGCTGATTCCTTACCACAAGCGGATGCAGATCATTTTCCAGGATCCGTACTCGGCGCTGGATCCCCATCATAATGTGAAGGAGATTATCAGTGAACCGATGACTGTGGATCGGAAGCTGACGAATGGGGAGATGGAGGAGCGGATTGTAGAACTGTTAAAACGGGTCGGCATGAAGCCTTCTGATATGTATAAATATGCTTACGAATTTTCCGGCGGCCAGAGGCAGCGAATCGGAATTGCCAGGGCGCTGGCCGTGGAGCCGGAGTTCTTACTCTGCGACGAGCCGATTTCCGCCCTCGATGTGTCGATTCAGGCGCAGGTGGTGAATATGCTGGAGGATCTGCAGGCCGAACTGGGGCTTACGTACCTTTTCGTGGCCCATGACTTGTCCATGGTGCGGCACATTTCCACGAGAATCGGGGTAATGTACCTTGGCAAGATTGTGGAGATCGCGGAGAGCGACGAACTCTACGAGAATCCGCTTCATCCGTATACGAAGGCGCTTCTGTCTTCCATCCCGGTGGCGGATCCGAAACTGGCGAGAAAGTCCCAGAGGGAGATTCTGGAAGGCGATCTGCCGAGCCCGATGAATATTCCGCAGGGCTGCCGGTTCCATACGCGGTGTGCCTACGCGACGGAGGAGTGTAAGACCTCCTGCCCGGCGATGAGGGAGTTCGAGACGGGGCATTATGTGGCGTGCCACCATGCGGGGGTGCGGTAGGAAACTGAGGACAGAAATGAGAAAAGAGGGATTCAGCATTTACCATAATATGCTGGATTCCTTTTTTAATATAAAATTCCTGTAAGGAGGGCCAGAATTTTGAGAAGACGGCAGAATCGTTGATGACTCTATTTACCGAAATTGGTTCTCTGCGCCATCTGCCTCCGAAGGACTCAACGGTACAGGAAAAGATTGGCGATTTACAAAGTTTTATTACAGGGCATTATTATACCTGTACCAATGAAATACTGAGTGATCTTGGACAGATGTATGTGGAGGATAGACGTATGAGGGAAAATATTGATAAGGTGGGCGGTGATGGAACGGCAGATTTTGTGAGACAGGCGATTGCGGCTTATGTACACATGAGAGAGAACGGAACGAGATAGGGACAGGAGGACTCCCGGCGGTTTGCGGCCGGCCATGGTACGGTCTGTTTCGGTTATACAGGTAAATGGGAAGGCATAAATCATATCAAACTTTATTTTGTACCACAAGATATTGAAATAACCAATATCTTGTGGTATATTCTTATCAGACAGTATTTGATAACAGTTATTAATACTATTAATGGAAGAAATGGATATTAATGGCAAAAAGTCAATTCTGGAAAACTTTGGAGAATGGCGGGAAGATTTATGGAAATCAGAAAGAGAAATGGACAGCCGGAGACGTATGACAGCGGAAAGATAGAGAATGCGGTGAGGAGCGCCTTTCAGAGCGTGGGCCAGGAGCCGGAAAATGAGCGCATGGAACGGATTATGATGCTTGTGGAAAACAAGGTGGCTTTCCGGGTGCAGGAGGGCAGTGTTCTGACGGTGGAACAGATTCAGGATATGGTGGAACAGGCGTTGATGGAGGCGGGCTGCTATGAGGCGCTGAAAAGCTTCATCTTATACAGAAATGAGAGAAGCCGGGAGCGGGAAGTCAGACAGGAAATTCTGAGATGTTTTTCGGGGGCGTCAGATGGAAATGTGTCGGAGAGGAATCCGGCGGAAGAAAGCTTAGAGCAGGTATTAAAAGAGGTGCAGAAAACCTGGCCTGATTTGCCCTACCATTTAGAGCATCTGCTGATGAAATTTTCCGCCTTCTGTAAGTCGGGCATGACAGGCGCTGAGAAGTTAAATGTCCTCATCCAGGCCGCGGTGGAACTGACGACCCAGGAGGCGCCGGACTGGGAGTATATAGCGGCCAGACTTTCCATGTTCCGCTTTATGAAAAATTTAAGACTGGAGGAGGCGCGGTATCAGTTAGGAAGCTTCTATGAGAAAGTAAAGTATTTGACGGAAGAAGGGCTTTATGGGGATTATATTCTGGAACACTATACCAGGGAGGAGATAGAGCGCTGTGCCCTGTTCCTCGATAATGGGCGGAATAAGCTGTTTACGTATTCCGGCCTGGAGCTTCTCCTTGGCAGGTATACCATCAGAAGCCACCAGAATGTCCCGTTGGAATCACCCCAGGAGATGTTTCTGGGGATTGCTCTCCACCTTGCCATGCTGGAAAAGGAAGACAGGGAAGGCTGGGTGAAGCGTTTTTACGATATGCTCAGTACGCTGAAGGTGACGATGGCAACACCGACCCTTTCCAATGCCCGCAAACCGTACCACCAGCTTTCTTCCTGCTTTATTGACACGGTGCCGGACAGCTTAAATGGCATCTACCGGAGTATTGACAGCTTCGCCAAGGTCAGCAAATTTGGCGGCGGCATGGGGCTTTATTTTGGAAAAGTGCGGGCGAAAGGCAGCACGATCCGTGGATTTAAGGGGGCGGCAGGCGGAGTGATTCGCTGGATTAAGCTGGCCAATGATACCGCGGTTGCGGTGGATCAACTGGGAGTGCGTCAGGGGGCGGTGGCCGTCTATCTGGATGCGTGGCACAAGGACCTTCCGGAGTATCTGGCCCTGCGCATCAACAATGGCGATGACCGCATGAAAGCGGACGACGTATTTGCGGCGGTCTGTTATACGTATCTGTGTCGGAAACTGGCACAGGCGACGATTGACGCGGACTGGTACTTAATGTGGCCTCACGAGATTCTGACGGTGAAAGGGTATTCGCTGGAAGATTACTATGGAAAAGAGTGGGAGAAGCGGTACTGGGAGTGTGTGGAAGATCATCGGATTCATAAGCGGGTTATTACTGTAAAGGAACTGGTGCGGCTCATTTTAAAGAGCGCGGTGGAGACGGGAACGCCATTTACTTTCAACCGGGATCTGGTCAATGAGGCGAACCCGAACAGCCATAAGGGAATCATCTATTGCAGCAACCTCTGTACAGAGATTGCACAGAACATGAGCGCGGTGGAAGAGGTGGAACAGCGGATCGAGACGGTTGACGGGGAGACGGTCGTGGTATCGGTCACGAAGCCCGGCGATTTTGTGGTCTGTAATCTGGCCAGTCTTTCCCTGGGAAAGATTGATGTGACGGACCGGCAGGAGATTACAGAATTAGTAAGAAGCGCTGTCCGCGCCCTGGATAACGTGATCGATTTAAATTTCTTCCCGGTCCCCTACGCAAAAATCAATAATTTAAAATACCGTCCCATCGGGCTGGGGGTCAGCGGATACCATCACATGCTGGCGAAGAACGGGATTTCCTGGGAGTCAGAGGAACATTTGCGGTTCGCGGATCAGGTATTTGAGTGGATTAACTATGCTGCAATCGAGGCGAGTTGCGACTATGCGGCGGAAAAAGGCAGATATGAACTGTTTGAGGGCAGCGAATGGCAGACGGGAGAATACTTTGAGAAGCGTAGCTATGACTCGGAGGAGTGGCTGCGGTTAAAGGAGAAGACTAAAAAAGCGGGACTGCGCAACGGCTGGCTCATTGCCATTGCGCCGACCAGCAGTACCAGCATGGTGGCGGGGACGACGGCCGGCCTCGATCCGATTATGAACCGGTATTATCTGGAAGAGAAGAAGAACGGGCTTGTCCCGCGGGTGGCGCCCGATTTATCGCCGGCGACGTTCTGGCAGTATAAGAATGCCCACTATATCGACCAGCAGTGGTCCATCCGTGCGGCGGGTGTCCGCCAGCGCCATGTGGATCAGGCCCAGAGCATGAACCTCTATATTACAAATGATTACACGCTGCGTCAGGTGATGAATCTCTATATTCTGGCATGGGAGTGCGGAGTCAAAACCATCTACTATATCCGTTCCAAGAGCCTGGAAGTGGAGGAGTGTGAGGTATGTTCCAGTTGAACGCGGTTCGGTTACAGAACTTTCAATTGAGTAAGTTTCAGTGAGGAGAAGGATAAATGGAAATGTTAAAAAGAAAGCCGCTGTTTAATCCGGACGGCGATACAGATGTGAGAAACCGCCGGATGATTAACGGCAACACCACAAATCTCAATGATTTTAACAACATGAAATACACCTGGGTTAGCGACTGGTACCGCCAGGCCATGAACAATTTCTGGGTGCCGGAGGAAATCAATTTAGGGCCGGACAGCAAGGACTATCCCATGCTGGCGGCCGGGGAGAGACGCGCTTACGATAAAATCCTGTCGTTCCTCGTATTTCTTGACAGTATTCAGACTGCCAATTTACCGGCCATCGGCGAGTATATCACGGCAAATGAGATCAATCTCTGCCTCTCGATCCAGACCTTCCAGGAGGCGGTCCACAGCCAGAGCTACAGCTATATGTTAGATACCATCTGCGAGCCGCAGACGAGAAATGACGTTCTCTACCAGTGGAAGAACGACGAACATCTGCTGGCGCGGAACACATTTATCGGAAATCTCTATAATGAATTCCAGAAAGACAAGAGCCCGTATACCTTTATGAAAACGGTAGTGGCCAACTTTATCCTGGAGGGAGTCTATTTCTACAGCGGGTTTATGTTTTTCTATAATCTGGGGCGCAACCACAAGATGCCGGGTTCCGCTCAGGAAATCCGCTACATCAACCGGGACGAGAATACCCATCTGTGGCTATTCCGCAATATGATTCTGGAACTGAAAAAAGAGGAGCCGGAACTATTTACGCCGGATCGCATCGACACGTACCGTGAAATGATTCACGAAGGCTGTGAACAGGAGATTGCCTGGGGCCACTACGCCATCGGCAATGACGTCCCCGGACTGACGAAGGAAATGATTACCGATTATATCCAGTATCTCGGAAATCTCCGCTGCATGAGCCTTGGATTTGAGCCAATCTACGAGGGCCATGAGAAGGAGCCGGAATCCATGGCCTGGGTGGGACAGTACAGCAACGCGAATATGATAAAGACGGACTTTTTTGAGGCGAGAAGTACGGCGTATGCGAAGAGCAGTGCGTTGGTGGATGACTTGTAATTTTGCAGAGCAATTCCATTTTTCCCGTCCCTTGTTGAAGATGGTGACC
>CAUEKH010000095.1 GCA_959018155.1 uncultured Hungatella sp. | reverse complement strand
GTAAGTCCTTACATGCCCGGACCGCGGCCTCGCCCGTTACCAGGGTCTGTCTCGAACCGGAGGTCGTACCGGAATCAGGCGCCAGATTCGTCTCGGCAGCCACATACACCACCTGTTCGCCGGTAACGCCGACCGTCTCACATACAACCTGTTCCAGAACGGTGCCCAGTCCCTGACCAATACAGGAGGCGCCGGAACGGATATTGATCTTTCCATTCTCCACAGTTAAGCGGCAGCGTCCCCAGTCGGGAAGTCCTACGCCCACGCCGGCATTCTTCATGGCACAGGCGATTCCGGCGCGCGGGTGGCTCTCGTAGATATCCTTTACTGCCTCTAAAGTCTCTGCCAAAGCGGTTCCGGCGGCAGCGATCTGGCCGTTGGGAAGTTCCTGGCCTGGACGGATTGCGTTGCGGTAGCGGATTTCCCATGGGCTGATGCCCACCATTTCTGCCAGTAAGTTTAAGTTACACTCCGTAGCAAAACAGCTCTGGGTCACGCCGAATCCGCGGAACGCGCCTGCCGGCGGGTTGTTCGTATAGACCGCGGTGCCGTCGATATCAATATTCTGATAATTGTACGGCCCTGCCGCGTGGGTGCAGAGTCTCTGGAGTACGGGGCCTCCGAGAGAGGCGTACGCGCCCGTATCGGTGATGACCTTCGCCGTCATCCCGGTTAAATAACCGTTCTCGTCGCAGGCCGTCGTAAATTCCATCCACGCCGGATGGCGTTTCGGATGAATCATAATGCTTTCTTTTCTCGTCAGCTTCACCTTTACCGGCTTTCCGGTATGGTAGGACAGTAGCGCCGCGTGGTGCTGTACCGTCATATCTTCCTTGCCGCCAAACCCGCCGCCAACCAGCTTGTTGATGACGTGGACTTTGGAAAGTTCCCAGCCCAGCATTCCGGCACATTCTCTCTGAGTATCATATGTCCCCTGATCGGTGGAATAGATAAGCGCTTCCTCTTTCTCCTTATCCACGATGGCAACGGCGCACTCCGGCTCTAAGAAGGCGTGCTCTGTAAATGGAGTAAAATATTCTTTCGTTACAACGTATTTGGAATGTTCGATAGCCTTTTTGGCGTCGCCCCGGACAAGATGCTCGTGAGCCAGGATATTGCCCGTCTCATGAACCAGCGGCGCATCCGGCTTCAACGCCTCCTGGGGAGAAAATACACCCGGAAGCTCTTCATACTCGATTTTTACCAGCTTCTTCGCCTCTTCGAGAATCTCCGGCGTATCGGCAGCCACCAGGCAAACCGCGTCACCCACATAGCGTGTAATATCGCCAACCGCTATCATGGTGTCCCAGTCCTTCTTTAAATGGCCTACCTTATTTCCACCCGGTACATCGGCCGCCGTTAAGACAGCGCGGACGCCGGGAAGCGCTTTTGCCTCGGCCGTATCAATCGACAAAACTCTTGCTCTCGGATAGGGCGTCCGGATGGCACTTCCGTAAATCATGCCATCCACTTCCATATCGTCCACGTACTCCCCGTACCCCAGTACCTTTTCCGGTACGTCTACACGGTGGGCTCTCTGGCCGATATGTTCCACAACGGGAGCCGAAAGTTCCTTTTTATCTTCCCGGAACAGCTTCGCAGCCAGCAGGATTGCGTCGATAATCTTCTTGTAACCGGTACAGCGGCAGATATTATTTCTGATCGCGTATGCGGCCTCATCGCGGGTCGGGTCAGGATTCTGATCAATCAGACCCTTGGCACACATCACCATGCCCGGGATACAGAAGCCGCACTGCACGGCTCCCCCTTCCCCGAAGGCATAGACGTATACTTCTTTTTCCCGGTCGCTTAGGCCTTCCACTGTCACGATGGATTTTCCCTCCATCTTAGACACCTTCTGAACACAGGCCTTGACGGCTTTCCCGTCAATCAGCACCGTACACGTACCGCAGGCGCCCTCGCTGCAGCCATCTTTGACAGATTTTAAATGAAGATCGTTTCTTAAGACGTCAATCAGCTTGCGGTCCTCTTCCACGGTTACGCTTTTTCCATTTACCAGTAAGGTATACATCATTTCACCTGCTTTCCCTATGATAATAGGTAGTCATAATCTTTGCAGACGGTTTCCATGACTTTTCTTAAGCCTTCCGGAATCACGGTGTTGCCGCCGTCTGCGGCTCTCCAGGTATAGAGATTTCCAAGGTAGCGGACCTTACAGGAAACTTCTGCTTTATCAAGTACGACAAATCCCTGGTTCTTACTGTTCTCCATATCCGCCTCATTGGCAAATAAGGTGAATTTATCGAGATACGGCGCGCTGTCGTATGGACAGAAACTCTTACAGTTGCCGCATTCATTACACATATAATCCACATGGATAATCTGATGTTTCTCCATACCTGGAACGTGGATTGCGATGTTTGCACGGTTCGGACATACCTCGGCGCAGTTCTCACAGATATTGGAACAGCCCAGACATCTGCTGCCCTCCTCTTTATACTCTTTCGTCTCAGCTAAAACACCGCGTCTGGCGTAGAGTTTTCCTAAATCATCAACCGTATCATCGAAATCTCTCGCAGCCTTCTTTCCGAGAATGGCCTCCGCAGCCATTCTGGCGTCGCGCATGGCTTCCACAACCGTCTTCGGGCCGTATAAACCGTCGCCAACCGCATAGACTCCGGCCACACTCGTCTCCAATGTCTCCTCATTAACCAGGGCTCTGCCGCGCTCGTTGACATTGATTCCGTTTGCCTTTAAGAATTCCGTCGGAACCTGCTCACCGACAGCCGCGATCACGGTATCAGCCGGGATTTCAACCGTCTCTCCCGTCTCGGCTACGCCTCTTCTGCCGGAAGCGTCGTAATCAGAAAGCTTCATCACGTTGCAGAGAAGCTTTCCATTTTCCAGCTTCACAGGCGCTAACAGTTCCTTAAATTCCACGCCGTCTTCCACTGCCATGACAAGTTCTTCCTCGTCGGCCGGCATGAAGCGTTTCGTTCTTCTGTATACAAGATAAGCGTGTTCTACGCCTTTCGTCCTCTTAACGGCTCTTGCCGTATCCATTGCCGTGTTTCCGCCGCCGATGACAACGACTTTCTTACCGATCTCTACATTTCCGTCACTGGCCTTGAACTGTGCCAGGAATTCCAGAGCGTTCATCGTCTCGCCTGCTTCCAGCTTTAAAACGCCTGGTTTGGAAGCGCCTGTGGCCAGAATAATATAATCGTAGCCGGCCCGCTTCAAATCCTCTAAACTCTCTACCTTTGTGTTCAGCTTCACTTCCGCGCCGTAAGCCGTAGCAAGAGCCACGTCTTTTGCAATCGCGTCGTCAGAAATACGGAATCCCGGAATCACATGCTTCACAACTCCGCCAAGACTGTCGCCAGCCTCAAAGATAGTGGCCGGCATTCCGTTCTTTGTCAGGAAATACGCTGCTGCCAGTCCGGCAGGGCCGCCGCCTACGACAGCGGTTCTCTTACCGCTTAATTCACCGGCTTTGATCTCTTTCATCAGGCTGTCGTAACCGCCCTCCGCACATACCAGTTTGACACCGCGGATATTGACCGGATCCTCGTAGAAATTGCGGTTACATTTGCTCATACAGTTGTGAGCGCAGATGGTGCCTGTGATAAATGGAAGCGGGTTCTTCTCCGCGATGACCTTCATGGCCTCTTCATACTTCCCTGCGCCGGACAACTGTAAGTATGTGGTGATGTCCTGATGGATTGGACAGCCCTCCTTACATGGCGCTACGTAACAGTCTGTCAGCGGAACGGATTTCTTCATCTTTCTGGAAGGAAGCGGCTTCACTGCCTTTACATGGTGCTCATCTGTGATGGCAGCCTGAGCCAGCGCGGCAGCCTTTTCGGCATCGACGCCGGTAAATTCTCTGCCGTCCTCAGTCTCCAAGGACTTCGCCATCTGCTCTACCCTCTGGTATCCGCCCGGCTTCAGCAGCGTGGTCGCCACAGTTACCGGCCAGATTCCCGCTTCCACGATGCCCTTAATATTGTGGTAATCGGCGCCGCCGGAATAGGAGATGCGCAGTTTTCCGTCGAATTCCTTCGCCAGCTTTGCAGCTAAAGAAATGGACAGCGGATATAAGGATTTTCCGGACATATACATCTCTTCGCTCGGAAGCTCGTTCTGCTTCACATCAACCGGGAATGTATTCGTAATCTTTACGCCGAACTCTAAATTCTTCCCGGCAGCCAGCGCCATCAGCCTCTGGAGCATCGGCACAGCGTCTTTATACTGTAAATCATCGAGGAAATGGAAATCACCGAACGCAACGTAATCGTATCCCATCTCATCCATGGTCTTTCTCGCAAATTCATAGCCCAGAAGCGTCGGGTTACATTTGATAAAGGTGTGAAGACCCTTCACTTCTATTAAATAGGTAGCGATTCTCTCAATCTCCTGTGGCGGGCAGCCATGTAAGGTGGAAAGAGTCACAGAATTGCAGATATTGGAAGAAATCGCCTCGATATCTTCCTTCGTTACCTTTTTGAATTTATCAATATTCTCTAATAAGTACTGTTTGCAGTTCCTGAAAGTCTCTGTATTTTTCGCGTCCTTCATGGATTCGATGAAGCTGTCGATCTTCGGCGACTTGATTCCCTCTAAATCGTAGCCCACGCTCATGTTGAACTGGAATCCGTCCATGGTGCCCAGATCATACTCTTTTGCCATGACGCTCAGTAAAAACCACGCTTTTATGTACTCTTCCTGTGCCTGCGGAACGTAAAGTTCTGTGGACCATTCGCAGTTGTAGCACTCGTCGTCAGCCTTGATACACGGCTTGTTGACCGGTAAATCCTCGCCGTCGATAATCTGAACGGTCTTCAGCTCGAAGAAACGGCTTCCCGCATAGTAAGCCGCCACGATATTCTGAGCCAGCTGGGTGTGAGGCCCTGCCGCCGGTCCAATCGGCGTCTCCAGCGTTCTTCCGAAAATCGTTCTCGCATTCTTTGCATCCGCCTGATACGGTCTGTAGACTCCAAACACGGTTCCCTTTGTATCGTGTTCGTTCATCACCCACTCCACTAACTGTGGAAATACCATTGGTGTCATTCTGTCTCCCATTTCTTTTACCTCCTGTGAGGGGAACGGCAAAAATGCAGTTCCCGCTGTGATATTCTATATGATTAGATTGCATCTATCCCTCTGGATAGTATTTTTCATGAACATGGTTCGCGAAATGATGGTAGATTCTGGTTCTTAAAACCTATCTGGAATTAATCCTGTCAGCCAGTTCTTTCGCCGCCTGTCTGCAGTCCGCCATAACCTTCTCTTCATCAATACCGGTCAGGACTCTGTCTTTCATCAGGACTTTACCGTTACCAACCGTCGTCGTCACACTTCTGCCCGTCATGCCGAACAGGATATGGCTGTTGCAGTTGTCGGCGTTCATCGGTGTCAGCGGGATATAATCGGTCACGATGACATCGGCAGCAGCGCCTTCCTTCAGCACGCCAAGCTGTTTCTTAAAGTAGCGGTTCGCGATTTTCGCGTTCCCTTCAAATAACATCTGCGGCACCTCACTCCACGCCGCGTTGGGGTCGCAGAGGTGATGCTTGTGAAGCACATTGGCTACCTTATAAGATTCCGTCATATCATGGGTGTAACCGTCTGTTCCGAGGCCGGTCAAAATACCTTTGTGGACAATCTCCATGGTTGGAGGACAGCCGCAGGCATTGCCCATGTTGGATTCCGGATTATGGACTACCATGGTATCTGTTTCCTTAATTAAATCCATCTCATGAGAATTCACATAGATACAGTGCGCTAACAGCGTATCAGGCCCTAAAATATTGCAGTCCATCAGACGGTCAACGATTCTCTTTCCATGTTTCTTTAAACAGTCGTGGAGATCCTCGATGCCCTCTGCCACATGGATATGGTAGCCTACGCCGTCAGGCTTATTGGCCGCCGCCAGCGCCATCGTCTCATCGGAAATAGTGAACTGCGCGTGCATTCCCATCATACCCGCAATCATATCGCTGTCATCTGCCAGTGCGTGTTTGATAAATGCCGCGTTCTCCATCACCGCTTCTCTTGCCTTATCCATGCCGTCACGGTCGGAAATCTCATAACACAGGCAGGAACGGACTCCTGTTTCTCTGGCTGCTTCTTCTATCTTAAATAAGGAATCGCGGATATGGCCAAAGCTTGCGTGATGGTCAAATGTCGTTGTCACACCATTCTTAATCGAATCAATGTAGGTTGCCATCGCGCTCAGCTTCGTTTCTTCTAATGTTAAGTTGCGGTCGATGGTCCACCACATGCCGTCGAGAATTTCCAGGAAACCGTGAGGGTCATATCCCTTAATGCTCAACCCTCTGGCAAAGGCGCTGTAGATATGTTCATGGGCGTTGATGAATGCCGGCATGATAACACCGCCTCTGGCGTCAATATACTCCGCGTCAGGATACGCCGCTTTCACCTCATTCGTTGTTCCCACCTTTACGATGGTACTGCCATCCATAGCTACCGCTCCGTCGTCGTAAAACGGGCTCTCCTGGTTTCTTGTAATCATTCTGCCATTACCGATAATCAGCATGTCTTCCTCTCCTCTTTTTCTCATTTTTGCCGGAAATCTCAAAAATTTTTAGTATACACTGTTCCCAAAGGCATTTCCGTCATTCCCCTGGGTTACTCTTGCAATTTGCATATTGTGAGTTTTCATTCTTTTCTGTTTTTATGCAAATTACACCATAAATCTCTTCATAGCTACAGTGTATCATCTTAAATACAGAAATGCAAGCCAAAAATACAAAAAAAATTTGTTAGCCTAAAAAATTTTTAGAAAAGGTATTGATTTTTCATTTTTTTATGTTATGATGGGAGTATAAGAAATTCATTTCTCAACCGAAAAGGGGGTTACACAGATGGATTCAAAACTCGAATTACTGACACAGATTGCGCACGGTGTCGCGTCCCATTTTGGTAACGCCTGTGAGGTGGTCATCCATGACTTAAAAAAGCAGGATATAGAGAGTTCCATCGTCTATATCGAGAACGGCCATGTCAGCAACCGGAAGCTGGGGGACGGTCCTTCAGAAATCGTCCTGGAAACTTTAAACCGGGATCCGGAATGCCTAAAAGACCGGCTGTCTTATTTAACGAAGACAGATGACGGACGGATTTTAAAATCCAGCACCATGTATATAAGAGGAAAGGACGGCACCATTGATTATATCTTTTCCTTAAATTATGACATCACAGGGCTTCTCACCGTCGACAATTCAATCCGCTCTCTCATCTCCACTGCTGAGATGTCGGGAGACGACAGACGGCCGAAGAAAATCACTCACAACGTCACTGATTTACTGGATGCCCTCATTGAACAGTCCGTTGAACTGGTCGGCAAACCGGTGGCTCTGATGAGCAAGGACGACAAGATCACCGCCATTCAGTATTTAAATGATGCGGGCGCCTTCCTGATTACAAAATCAGGCGACAAGGTTTCCAACTATTTCGGAATTTCCAAGTTTACTCTTTACAGCTACATGGACGCTAACAAACCAGGCAAATAACATTTAGCAAATCACATTTTCTATATCATATTAAATAAGAAGGAGAATTAAAACATCATGAAACCAATTGAATGGGTTGTAAACACCATGCCGAAGACAGACGACAAGAATTTACCCGTCATGTCACTGGACGAAATCAGGAAGGCAAGAGCTTTCCATGAGAGCTTCCCGCAGTACAGCAAGACACCACTTGCCAAACTCGACCATATGGCTGATTATCTCGGTCTTGGCGAGGTCTACGTGAAGGACGAATCCTATCGGTTCGGTTTGAATGCCTTCAAGGTTCTCGGCGGTTCTTTCGCAATCGCAAAATACATAGCAAAACAGACCGGTAAGGATGTATCAGAACTTCCATACAATGTTCTGACCTCCGAGGAACTGCGAAACGAATTCGGCCAGGCCACCTTCTTCACCGCCACCGACGGAAACCACGGACGCGGCGTTGCATGGGCAGCCAACAAACTGGGACAGAAGGCAGTTGTCTTCATGCCGAAGGGTTCCACCATCACCCGTTTCAATAATATCAAGGCAGAGGGCGCCGAAGTCACCATCGAGGAAGTCAACTACGATGAATGTGTCCGCATGGCAGCCGATGCCGCTTCCAGGACGAAAAACGGCGTTGTTGTACAGGATACGGCGTGGGATGGATATGAAGAGATTCCGGCATGGATCATGCAGGGATACGGAACCATGGCCATGGAAGCCGGAGAACAGCTGGAAGCTTACGGCTGCGACCGGCCAACCCACGTATTCAT
>CAUEKH010000094.1 GCA_959018155.1 uncultured Hungatella sp. | reverse complement strand
ATGCGCAGCATGTCAGCAGCCTTGGTGAGACTGTTGATATTGGCCTCCAGCCCGTAGATTTCGGCCTGAGACGAAATCACACTCGTATCAACAGCCATACCGAGCTGTTGCTGCAGCTTTGCCGCTTCCAGCGCCCGTTCCTGCAGTTCTTTTACCTTCTGCAGCCCCTCCAGCGTCGAAACGACATTATCATATTTAATCATCAGATCCTGAAGGCTTACGGTCAACGTCCTGGCAGCTGTGTCAAGCCCCTTCTCCAGTCTGTCCAGCCCTTTATTGACCGGCTTATTGTATTCCTTTCGGCCGCTGGTTAAGGATTTTCTGCCCGCCTCTACGCCGTTTATGGCATTGTCTATGGCAGCCAGCGCCGCCTGATAGGCCGGTGAATTTTCCATATGGTTTTCTTTGGCGGTGCGGACCAGTTCCTTTTTCTGCTCTTTCAAATCGTCCAGAGTCTCTTTTAAGTCTTCTTTCTGGCTGTCGAATCCCCAGTTGACGATCTCCTGATCGTTCCTGGTATCTTCCAGCTGCAGTCTTAAACTGTTAATATCCGGATTGTACTCCCTGGCCAGATTCTCAATTTCGTCAAACTCCAGTTTATTGTCCTGAAGCCTGGCGGCCGTCTCTTCATCATAGTCAGATAACGCGGCCCACGCGCTCATGGGGACATTCAAAACCATGCAGGCTGCCAGTGCCGCAGACATAAGGCTCTTCCATTTTTTCATCTTCTTCACTCCTTATTCTCGCAGATTAGTCCCACTGTTTTACGTATCTGCAAGGCCCTTCACAGTCCAGTCATACGTCTCCATAGCCTGGAACAGCTTCATGTCCGCAATCTTTAAATTCGTCTCTTTCTCCTGATATGTATACTGCTGGTTTAAATACTCCAGCCTGCTGATGGCGCCTATCTGCATCTTTCTGTCAGCGGCCTCCATATTCTTTGACTCTACGGCAAATGCTGCCGCCGCCTGGTCGTATGTATTCTTCGCCTCCAGCACACCCTGGTAAGCGCCATTTAAAGAATTTCCAATCTTCTGCTCATTATTCTTAATCGTGTCCTGCAGATTGTCCTTTATATTCGTACCGGTGGCATTGTCGTACTTCTTCCGGTTCATCCGCAGCGTATAGTTATTTTCCAGGGCGGCCGCCAAATCAACGGCCGGATTCATCGCACTGATTCTGGCCATATCTGCAGCCGGGATTTCCCGGATTTCCGGCGACGCATCAAACTTCCAGCCAAGCATGACACAAAGCTTCTGCTTCGTATTGTCCAGATCCGCCTGGGCGGCCAGAATTGCCACCTCGCCATTGAGCATATTCTCCTGTGCGGTCAGCACATCCATCTGGGTGGCCATACCGGCGCTCTGCTTTACCAGAACGGAATTGTAAGTGGCATCGAGAAGTTCCTTCTGCTTCTTCTTCAGTTCCAATTCCAGAACCTTCTGATGATAGGCGACCATATTGGCCTGTGCGCTGGATACCAGCGTGGCCTCCGTCTGGTCATACCCCATCTTTAAAATTTCACTGTCGTCGACATTCTTATCAGCCTGTTCCTCTAAATTCCTTGCTGAAGATTCTGTGTTCAAATCGTTGATCAGGCTCATCGGATCATCCCCACCGGTCAGGCTGCTTCTCAGTGCATCCGCGGCATCGCGGTAATCCTGAGCCATATCCTCGCTCGTCTTGTTCTTCTTCTCATTGTAATCCCGCTGGTTATTCTGCACCGTCACGTTATACTCGTGAATCAGCCCGGCCAGTTCATCATACTCCATCACATTATCCCGGAGTCTGGCCCACTCCTCGGCTGTTCTGGCAAATTCAGGGCTGCCGGCATAAGCAGTCCCCGCGGGGGCGCCGACGGCCAATACTGCCGCCAGACAACATGCACTTATCTGTTTCCATTTTCTCATTTTACTGGTCCTCCTTATTACGGAACCTTTCAGTTTTCTGTGTCTACCGGCAGATACTACTGCCGCATCCTTATATTACCATAGATACCACCTGTATTAAAAGGGACTTCCTGCCATTTTTTAATCTGGCATCGGTTCTGTATCTACCTTTCCGCTCATGATGGAATAATATACCGGCAGCATCAAAAGGGAAAGAATGGTGGAAGCCGTCAGACCGCCCACATTTACCAGGGCTAAGCCCTGCATCAACTCCCCATTGCTTCCGTAGCCCACTGCCATCGGAATCATGGACAGGATGGTAGTCAGTGTCGTCATCAGAATCGGACGCAGACGTGTAGCGCCTGCTTCTATCATCGCAGTTCTCTTATCCATGGTAGAGCGGTACTGGTTGACCGTATCCACATAAAGGATACCCGCGTTTACTACGGTACCAACCAGCATCAGGAAACCGAGCAGACACGGCATTGTAATCGTAACGTCAGCCGCGGCCAGGAATCCGAAGGAACCGATTAAACTGAACGGAATCGTCGTCATAACCATCAGGGAGAATTTCGGTGACTCAAACTGGGCTGCCATAACTACGAATACCAGGAAAATCGCGATCGCAATCGCTTTAAACAACGCGGTAAACTCCTCAATCATACTCTGATCCACACTGCTCTGCGCTCTGGCAACCGTTCCGGTTAAATATTTGTTTACTACCTGCTCATTTATCTCTTTTAACGCTGCGGCTTTCTCCTCATCCGTCTTTACCAAATCTGTAAAAGAGCCGGAAATTGTCGCCATATACTGTTTATTCTTACGCGTGATGGAAGCCGGGCTGTCTTCATAGTCAATCGTGGCAATATCGGTCAGGGACACGGATCCGCCTGTCTGGGACGGAATCATGACGCCCTCCACCTTATCAAGGGTATCGTACTCATCCTCAGGATATTCCACCCGGACATCCACATTGTTGCCGTCCACATCCATACTCATGGCCTTCACGCCGCTTAACATGTTGTTGAGCAGCCCGCCGACGGAAGCCGGAGCCACGCCTTCTGCCGCAGCCTTAATCGGATCCACGTGAACCTTAATGACAGGCGCAGCATTTTCCAGGTCTGAATGAACCTTAATCATCTCGGGACGTTTCGTCAGTTCAGCCACCAGACCGTCAGAGGCAGCCTTTAAATCATCGAGCTGGGAACTCTGCAGAATGACGGATAAATCACCGGAATCACTGAACATACTCATCATGGAACTGGCCTTTACCGTAATATTGCAGTCCGGAATCGTACTCATGGCCTTTTTCCATTTATCAACCACCTCGTCGGTAGAAAGCGTTCTGTCCGATTTTAAATAGGCGGTTAAGGAGGCGCTGCTGCCGCTTAAGCTTAAGCCGCTTCCACCGTATGTAACCATGTAGGACTCCCTGTCGGGTTCGTCCATAACGATCTGTTCTACCTGTCTTAATATCTTATCCGCTTCCTCAATCTTAAGGCCGGGGCGCATTTCTACTGTAACAGCCACAGTTCCCTGATCCACATCAGGCATAAGGGCAAATCCCAGTCTGGAAGCGAGGAAAAATGAAACGACGAGGAGAAGCACCGTCACAAACATAACGGTTTTTCTCTTATTTAAAAGACTGGCTATAATTTTTCTGTATCCGCGCTGTAACGCCTTTACCATGCCTGCCGCCGGTGAAGTCTTTCTCTCAACCGGACGGAACCGGCTGTAGCAGAGCGGCACGATCGTCATGGCGGAAATTAAGGACGCCAGCATACAGAATACAATGGTAAAGCCCAGCGGCGCAAACATCTGGCCTGACATTCCCTTTAACAGGGCCAGCGGAATAAATACAACACACGTCGTCAAAGTTCCGCCAAAAATGGACTGAATCACCTTTCCCGTTCCTTCCAGGGCCGCCTCCATGTACTCCTTAAAGCCCTGCCCCTTGTGAGAACGGAAGCAGCTCTCCAGCACAACGATGGAGTTATCGACCATCATTCCGACGCCCAGCACAAGGCTTCCCATGGTAATTACGTTTAAGGAGAAGCCCATAATCGACATCATAATCAGAGATGCCAGGATCGAGACAGGAATGGAACTTCCGACAATCAGAGAAGCCTTGATATCACCAAAGAACAGGAAAATGATAACCATGGAAATAATAACTGCCATCACCATCGTGGTCGTCACACTGTTCAGTGCGGATTTGATCTCATCACTGGAGTCGTTGACTACGATGACTTCCAGTTCCGGATGTTCTGACTTTAAGCTGTCAATTGTCCTTTTTACCGCCTTCGATACCTCCACAGCGCTGCTCTTCTGCTGCTTGTTGATGGAGAGGGAAATGGTATCCTGACCGTTATAGCGGCCGATACCGGACTGTGCCCCGACCGTCTGGGAAATGTCCGCCACATCCTCTAAGTAAATGGTCTTGCCCGCGCCGGCCATGACCGGAATCTTCTTTAAACTCTCCACCGTGCTGAATTCTACGGAAGTGCTGACCGACAAATCCTGTTTGCCCACTCCGGTACTGCCTGCCGGATACGTAAAATCGGCGCTGGAAATGGCCTGGCTGATAGAATTCATCGTCAGATGGTACTGAGTCATTTTCTCCGGAATCAGCCTGACACTGACGTATCCCTTCTGGCCGCCGCTGATATCGACGCTGGCCACAGAAGAAATCTTCTCAAACTCCGGTACAATCTCATCGCTGACGTAATTGTAAATATTATCTGCCGAAGGGTCATTGACGGAAAGCGTCACGCTGGGCATATCATTCATATTGAATTCGAAGATACTTGGAACATCCACATCATCCGGCAGAGAGAGGTTATCCATTTTCTTCTTTAAATCGGAATACGCTTTATCCATGTTGGAACCGTATTCATACTCCATCATGACGATGGAAATGTTCTCCTGAGAGAAGGACTGGATATTTTTGACACCGGATAAAGTACCCACCGATTCCTCAACCGGCTTCGTCACCAGCTCATTGACATCGTCCGGGCTGGCTCCCGCGTAAACAGCGGTAATCATCATCATCGGGAAATTCATTTCCGGCGTCAGTTCCATCTTGGAGGAGAGCACGGAGGATAAACCGAATACCAGCAGGCAGAGGACTGCCAGAATCGTGGTAACCGGACGTTTTAAAACTGTTTTCGTTAATCCCATAGTCCCGCCCCCTTACTGCTTCGATTCAGCAGGGGTCTGGCCTTCTGTCTCTTCGGAAGTCTCTGCCGCCCCGTTCTCTGATGTCTGACTGTCTACCAGGGTGACGCGGGAACCATCATAAAGCTCCGTCGTCCAGGTAACGACCACCTGGTCGTCGGCGCTTAACCCTTCCTTCACTTCTATGTATTCAGAATCCGCAAGACCGACTGTCAATGCCTTTTTACGCAGCACCCCATCTTCATAAGCGTAAGCATAGGGAGAACCACTCTCATAATATACGGCATCCACCGGAATTGTGAGAACATTATCGGCTTTTTGAGAGATAACGGTAAGTTTTACCGAGATACCGGTAGCTAACGCACTGCCATCCGGAATAGAGGCCTTTACCTTAAAAAGACCGCTGGCCGGGTCAACCATGGTGCTGACCTCTGTGATAGAAGCAGCGTGCTCCGTACCATTTTTCTCAACGGTCAGGCCATCTCCCACTGCCAGGCCTCCCACGATCCGCTCAGAAGCGTAAAAGGTAACTGCCTTTCCATCGCCATTTCCCGCAATCACACAGATCTGGCTCTGCTGGGATACCATATCATGAACCTTCACATTAAAGCTTTCTAACCGGCCGTCAATCGGCGCAGTCACCTGGCTGCTCTCCATCTGTAAGTTGTAGCCAAGCTTGGCGCTCTCATACTGAAGTCTGGCAAGTTCCACCTTATCGGCCAGACTCTGGAAATCCGCATCCGACATATCTCCGGCCGCGTGAAGGACCGCATACCTGTCTAAATTGCTCTTCGCATCCTCATACGAAACACGGGCCGTTTCCATCTGAAGCCGGGCTGCCTCCACCTGTTTCGTGTCGATGACACAGAGGATATCGCCCGCCCGTACCGTATCGCCGGTCTGGAAATTCACTGCCGTAATCTCACCGGCGCCTTTCGGCGTCACATAGACGATGCTGTCCGGTTCAATCGTACCAATCAGCTCGCTTCCCAGTTCAATCGTGCGCAGAGCCGGTTTTTCCACCGTAACTGCCGGAGGTACTTCGGCTACCACTTCCTTCTTCTTCCCTCCCATCACATTGAAACCGATAAGAGCTGCTACGGCTGCCACCACAATGACGCCGCCTGCGATAACAAATCCTTTTTTCTTGCCCATAATGAATTCCTCACTTTGTCACATAGATTATTCTAATTATTGTTTACAAATTCCATACTGCAGTATTTCTAATTTTTCGCGGAAGACTTTCTTAATATTTTCCTCATCTTCCATATGCCGGTAATACCGGCTGACCCCTTCTCCAATGCAGCTCATGATCAGGGTGACCACTACCTTAAACACATGAAAATCAGATTCTTTAAACAGGGATTTGTCTGTAATTTCATAGAGTGCGTTAACAATCTCATCACTTTTCTGCACTCCATTCCATGAATCCTTGCCTGTGCAGGTAAGCTGGTCAAAATCCTGTACAAACATGACATTCTGCGCCATCTGGAGCATCGCGCCCATCTGCTCATCGACAAACCTCATGCCTTTCTCTAAAAGTTCATCCGAAGCAATCCAGATGTTCCCGTCATTTTTTCTGAGGGACTCCATCCAGGAATCCTTCAGCCGGTCCGCGGTGTCGCTGAAAATGTATCTCAGCACATCCCGTTTATCCTCGAAATACGTATAAAAGCTTCCCCGCGATATTCCGGCATTCTGAATAATCTTATTAATAGATGCTTTTTCAAATGGTACTGCGGAGAATTCCTCTATCGCCGCCTCACGTATCACCGCCTTCTTTCCCTCCGGCAGATGATAAAACCGTTCTGTTGGCATATACTCACCCCTTTTCCGGCCTCCTTTAACAGCGATAACCTGCACGCTCCGCGCACAGGTCACCGTCTTCAAATAAAAGGTGACAACCTGTCACTCATTATAATGACATGTTGTCACCTTGTCAATAAAGGTTATACTTTTTTAATAAATTTTATGCGATCATTATTTTCTTTTATCAAGAAGTTCTTTTAAAGCCTCATCGCTCTCCTCAATCCACACATCCTCTTCTTCGCCGTCCAGTCCTAAAAACTGAGCCAGTGTCTGCGGATCGTCGCTGTTGTTCCACTCCTCAATATAGTCATCAATCACTTCAAATTCAATCTCACCGGCCAGATATCTCTCTTTAAATGTCATGCTTCCTGCTCCTTTATATTTTTTGAAACAGTGATTTCCTGGTTATCAATATGCTCACGCATGGCTTCCTTGGCTTCCTCCACCTTCCGCTGTTTCACTGCCTTTAAAATGTTATCATGTTCCAGCAGCAGAATCTGGCGTTTGTCCTCATCCTTAATGTATTCGAGGCGGTAGCGGTACATCTGTTCCCGAAGGTTATTGAGAATCTGGACGAGACGGTCGTTATACGTCCCCTTATAGATCACATCGTGATAGGCTTCATCACTTTCTGCAATCCTCATGGCATCGCCGCTGGAAACCGCCTCTTTAAACTGTTCCTGAGCCTGTTCCAGTTCCGTCACCTCATCCTCCGTCATTCTCTGGCAGGCAAGCTCAATTGCCAGTTCCTCTAAGGAACGGCGTACCTCCAGCACATCCCGCAGGCTCTTCTCTGAAATGCGTGCCACCTCGGCGCCCTTTCTCGGAATCATGAGCACCAGACCTTCCAGTTCCAGCTTTCTGATCGCCTCGCGAATCGGAGTTCTGGATACGCCAAGCCGCTCGGCCAGCTGAATCTCCATCAGGCGTTCCCCCGGCGCCAGTTCGCCTTTTAAGATAGCCTGCCGCAGGGTGTTAAATACCACATCACGCAGCGGCAGATATTCATTCATATTCACTTTCAGATCATTTCCCATGGGAAACCTCCTTCGTATTGTAGAAATTCGTTAAATAGACCTGTTTGGCCAGATCCTTCGAACTGCCGTACCGCAGTTCCTCGTATGCCTCGCTCGCCGCCCTCGGGCTTGTGAAAATGCCAAATACCGTAGGGCCGCTGCCGCTCATCATGGCGCCGATCGCCCCCAGCTCTTTCATTTTCTCCTTGATCTCCTCGATAACCGGATATTCGGAAACCGTTACCTTCTCCAGCACATTGCCAAGGCAGTCCGAAATCTGGTAGATATCGTGATTGCGGATCGCCTCCATCATCCCGTCAATATCGGGATGGTCCTCCGGCCGGAGATTTGCCGCATCCAGCC
>CAUEKH010000093.1 GCA_959018155.1 uncultured Hungatella sp. | reverse complement strand
TTTCGGAGGCATGGCAATTTCATCAAAATGCAGTGAGGAAAAGGTAAAACGGATCTTAAAATTCTTTGATGAGACGTGTGCGGAGGAAAATTATAATTTCGTGAATTACGGGATTGAGGGAGTCCACTGGGAGCTGAAGGACGGCGTTCCGACCCTGACGGAGAAGGGAAAGCAGGAGGTTACCAATTCCTTCAATGCGCCGTTTATCTTCGCATCGAATGAGTTTGCCAAAGTGGACAGCCCGCTGGCGGACAAGGCATTTAATGAAGCCAACAGAGAGAATATGAAACAGCTCTATACCATGGGCGGAACAGGCGGAAAAATCGATAAGTTCAAGGTACTCCAGTCCGATACATGGGCCCAGGTCTGGGGAGAGTATTCCAGTGACTTCGCATCGATGGAGACGAAAGCTATTTCCGGAGCTATTTCCATGGACGAATTTAAAGCATATCAGAAAAAACTGAGAGATGACGAACGATTTAAGACGGCATTCCAGGAATTTGCCCAGAGCTATACAGAATTTTTCGGAGAAGAATAAAAAAGGGGGACATTTATCATGTATATCAAAGAAGTAGCAGCAAGTTTATACCCGTGGGATCTGGCGGACCAGACGGCGGAGACGTGTGTTGAAAATTTAATGGAGCACAGCAATGTCAACAGTGTATATTTAGTAGGGGTCATGCATAAGGAAAAGAGGCCGCTGACGAGTCTGTTCTATACCCTGGACCCGGTAAGAAAATACTATTTACCCGAGCACAGCCGCGTCTACTACTATGTGGATCCGGAGGATTTTAAAAATACGAAAATGAAACCTGCCTTTACGGATCGCGAGTTCTTAAAAGAAAAAGACTGGCTCGACGAACTCATCCGCTGTGCGCGGGAAAAGGGGCTGAAGGCGGGAGTGGAGGTATCCCACACCTTTTATGACACGGAACTGGCCATGCGGGAGTATCCGGATCTGCTTCAGAAGGATGTTTATGGCAGGCCAATCGACAAATTCTTCTGCTGCAATAACCAGGATGTCCGGGAATATATGAAGGCTCTGTTCTACAGTTCCGTCAAACATCACGATGTTGATTTTATTCAGACGTGCATGATGCTGTTTTATGAAGGAAAGCCGGTAGAACAGCCATGGTTCTTAAAAGAAAAGGATCCGGAGAACCGGCTCGGCCATCTTTTAGGAACGCTGCGCGGCGGCTGTTTCTGTGAACACTGTGGACAGAAAGCGAAAGAGATGGGGTATGACTGGGAGAAGATAACGAAGGATTTAAGGGAACTGGCTGATACAGCGGATGCGGTCCTTCACGGTCATATTGAAAATATTATGGAGAACCATTTACTGCTTGGCAGCAACTTGACTGACGCGGGCTTCCTGTTAGAGAATCCTTCTCTTTACCAGTGGCTGGAATTCCGGGTAAGGTGTGTGACGGAACTGTTTGAGGAGATTTACGGGGCCATCAAGGCGGTGAAGCCGAATGTGGAATTCCGGTACAACAACTATTTAAGATATCCGGAATACGCCGGCCTCGACTTTAAGGCAGTGAAAAATTATCTCGATTCTGTCCGGGATTCCGACTATTCCGAGCAGACAGGGGCCGAGGACAATTTCCGGTATAAACAGAATACCCTGCTAAAAATCCGCCGTGGAATCGGCTGTGAAAAGCCGCTGCTGGCAGCCTTTGCCTGCCGGCCCAATGCGACGCCGGAACTGATCAAAGAGAGTCTGTCCATCGTCAGTACGCTGGGAATTGACGGACTGTCACTGGGCCATTACGACGGATCCACATTCGCTCTCTTAGACGCGGTGAAGGATGGAATGAAAGAAGCGGGAATGGAATTATGTACAAAGTAATCCTGGCAGATGATGAAATCTGGTCCTTAGAGGGACTGGCCGCATCGTTTCAGTGGGAGGAAAATGGCTTCCAGGTTGTCGGAAAATATACCGACAGCCTGGAAGCTGTCCGCCATATTAAGGAAGAGTGTCCGGACGTGGTATTCACTGACATCCGTATGCCTGATATGACGGGCCTGGAAATGATGGGGGAGATTAGAAAAAATCAATTGGATACGGTATTTATTATTGTCAGCGGCTATGCGGAATTCGAATATGCCAGAGAAGCCGTCAGGCAGGGCGCGTTTGACTATAATTTAAAGCCGATCGATTTGGATGAGGCCGACAGACTGCTGAAACGCCTGAAAAATTATCTCGATGAAAGGCGCTACGTCTCAGATAACCGGATTTTACAGCAGATACTGTATGAAGGGAGAGAAGCAGAGGGCGGGGGAGTATCGAGGTTTCTTCCGCTTTCGTCCTGTGAAGAGATAAAAGCCGTGGTAATCCATGGAATCAGTCCCGCAATGGACTGGCCCGGACTGTGGAAGCCGTTTACCGAGAATACGGTTCCATACGTAAAACTGATGGTATCAGAAGCGGAACGGATCGTCGTATACGATGGCACGGACAGGGACTTTGACAGAGCGTATCTGGAATTTCTCAAGTCTGCAGTCGAAAACCGGGGATACGCGGGAGTCAGTTCCGGCGGGGCATATGGCAGTCTCTCTGTTCTGCTGAAGGAGGCGATTCTGGCAGCCTCCGGCGAGTTTATCGGGAAGGAAACCGGAGTAACAGAATACTCGGAGATTGTAAGTCCGTATTATGAAACGTATGGAAAAAAACTCTGTTCCGCCGTGCTGGAAAATAAATATGAAGAGGCGTGCGCCATTTTAGACGGGATCGTGGAACTGGTGAAGAAAGAAAATCTCGGTATTTTTTATATTGCGCGCCTCTGGAATCAGATTGCCATACTCCTCCATGAGAATTTAAGAGATGGGAAGCGGGTGCGGATTGAATACCTCGATTTCTTCCGGATTACAAGGAAATTTAAAAACGTTGAGGAACTGAACCGGTATCTGAAAATAGAGATTGCCGAAATCCTGATTAGCCAGAAGGAACAGATAGAATCACAGAAAAATTTTAATGAGAATTTCATGAAACTCCTGGAATATGTAGATGGGCATTACGATGAAAAACTGAATTTAAACAGCTTATCGGAGCGGTTTTTCTTAAATATGAGTTACTGTTCCGAACTGTTTAAGAAAGTGACCCATTTGAATTTTTCCGATTATGTGACAAAAATCAGGATGGAAAAAGCGGCGGCCCTTCTTTCCGACGGTCGGTATATGGCGAGAGAAGTCGCGGAAATGACAGGTTACAGCGACGCATTTTACTTCAGCAAGGTATTTAAAAAGTATTATGGGGTGACACCTGCTTATTTCCTGCAGGGGAAAAAGGAAGAACGGAATCATTTGAAATCAGAACAGTGAGCCATGGACTGTATGAACGCGCCATATTCGTCATACAGTCCATGGCTCACTGGCTTAGAAGAAAACAGCAGCGGTAGAAAATCCCCCAAAATTAGAATAGCTATTAGAATTCTTCTATGATAAAATATAGTGAAATGGCGTCCTTGGTGCGAATAAAATGTACTCCTTAGGACGCTGAATACTGATTTTTATAAAGAAAGGAGTTTTATCTATGGCGACATTAAGAAAAATGCTGGGGAGTGCGGATCATCCCGTTATTATTTCCCTGATGAAGCTGATTGAGACGCAGAGCAGTGAAACGCTGATTCGCTGGTCTGTAAATTATGCAGAGTCGCACTATCTCCCCATAATTGAGGAGAGAAGGCCGCAGGAAGAGCGGCCGGGAAAGGCGGTGGAGGCAGTCGGAAGCTATTTAAATCAGGAAATGTCCTTAAAGGACTTAAAGCCATTTCTGGCAGACAGCAGAAAGGCCGCCCAGGAAATCAAGGACGACCCCATAGCCCAGGCTGCCGCGCGGGCGGTTTCCACTGCCTGTTCCACGGCTCAGACTATTACCGGCGCGCTGGGATTTACATTTTACGGCGCTGCGGCAAGCGCGTACGCGGCTGCCGGCCTGTCGGAAAAGCCGGAGGTTTATGATGAACTGGCGACTGCGGAATTTGAGAGGATTTTCCAGTCTTTAAAATCTGTGGCGGTGCCGGATGAAGAAAATCCTGTCAGGGTGAAATGGAATTGTTAAGGAACGGGACATTAAGAAGGGAAAGGGGCCGGGGGTGCTGGTGGTAAAATGGATTTTTATAAACGTGTAGAATTAGTTGTAAACAGGATTCCTTACGGAACAGTCGCTTCTTATGGCCAGATTGCCCTTCTGTGCGGCAGACCGAACAATTCCAGGCAGGTGGGTTACGGTCTGGGCCACTATTTTGATGACAGAGGAATATCACTCCCGGCCCACCGCGTTGTCAATGCGCGCGGGAAGTTGAGCGGAGCGGGGGCATTTGAAACGTGGGATATGCAGAAAAAGCTTCTGGAAGCAGAAGGCGTAGAGGTTGATGAGGGGCTTTATGTGGATTTGAAGCGCTTCGGCTGGCGCCATTCGATGGATGATGCGCTGTGGTTCAGGACGTATTTTGAGCAACAGGGAATTTGAGCGGGAGGCAGTATGGCAAATTTTCAGATAATGGTTGCAGAGGTTCAGGCTCTTGTACAGGAGGAACTTAAAAATAAGGACAGTCGTCCCAGCTATATGTTGGAAAAACAGCTGCATATGATTTTAGATGAATTAAACAAAATGGAGCGAATCAGAAACATTCACTTGTTTTATCCATACTATCCAAAGGGAATCGCGGATAGTTGGGACTATTCAAATCCACTGACCATCAAATTGTTGGATTTATTAGAGTTATATAGAAAATTATAATAATGTGATTCGATTTCCGGTTATCGGGAAGCCGGCAAAGCCAGTAACGAACAGGGCTGCGTAATCCCCTTAAAATTTAGCCGGAAAAACAGGCGGAATACGTCCTTCAGGGACCCTTCCGCCTGTTTTATTATGATAGAAACAAACTCCAATACTCATGGGGGAACTAGAAGAACTTTACCGTATCACGGCAGTCCCCTGCAGGGGAGGCGCGGCTGCAGCCGGGGCCCCGGCCAGCTGATCTAAGGACTTAAAAGTATAGCCCATCTCCTCCCATTTTGTCAGAAGTTCATCGAGAATCTGGGCGTTGGTGCTGGATGTGCTGTGGAGCAGGACGATGGCGCCCGGATGGATGCGCCCCAGCAGCTTTTTGAACGCCTCCTCTTTTGAAGGCTGTTTATCCTGGTACCAGTCCACATAAGCCAGACTCCAGAAAAATGTGGAATACCCCATGTCTTTTGCCATCTGTAAATTCGTTTCGCTGTATTTTCCCTGAGGCGGCCGGTAGAATTTCTTCATGGTCTGCCCCGTCGTTTCGGTAAACAGCTTCTCCAAATCTCCCAGCTCTTTCTCAAACGCCTCTTTCGACGAGATTTTCGACATGTCAGGATGGTGGTATGTATGGTTTCCAACAATGTGGCCTTCTGAAACCATGCGCTTTACCAGATCGGGAGCGGTCTCGATGTAGTTGCCAACCACAAAAAATGTGGCAGGCGCACGGTGCTTTTTCAGCGCATCGAGGATCGCGGCTGTATTTCCATTTTCGTATCCGGCATCAAAGGTCAGATACAGTACTTTTTCCTGCGTCATTTCTGCATAGTAAGAGTTGAATTTTTTCAGATAGTCGGCGGAAGCGTTGGCTACGGGGGGCTGGCCCTCCTGCTGGAAGCTGAGCCCCCAGTTGCCGTCGGCCGCCGTCTCGACGGCCCGGTGGCTTTCTGCAAAACGGGCGCCCGAATTCCCGGCCAGAAATGCCAGTGCAAACAACAGGAGAATCCCGCCTGTATGGAGCAGTTGCTTTTTCATATTTTTCATGTCCATGTCATCACCAGAATCTGTTTGATTTAATATATTGGCTCACGGGTCGTCCCTATGCCTTTTTCGGGGATTTTACAGTAGGGCAGGAAGTTAATTCAGTAAAAAAGTAGCGAATATAAGTAGAAAGGTTGTCCGGTTATAGTGTGCGTGCTATACTGAAACGGATATGGACGGAGATTCTCAAATACGGAAGGAATGCACATGGCAAAAGAAATTGAAAATAAGGAGCATCAGCGGGACGATTTACTGAAAAGTATCATCAATCTATTTGTTTACAATAATTGCGATTATTTTATTTATCTGGATGCCAAAAGGAACCGCTACACCATGTTCAGCGGCAGCAAGTCAGGAACTCCGCTTCCACCATCGGAGTGCACAGATTACTCATCTGAGATAGTCAAATATGCCAATGACTATGTGGTGCCCGAGGATCGGGAATCTGTAATCCGGGAGATGAGACTGGATCGGGTCATTGAACAACTGGAAAAATATGAGAAGCATGTGATATATTGTGGAGTTTTGGACCCGATACGAGGTTATACGAGAAAGCAGCTGGAATATCGCTATTATGACCGCGATGAACAGATGATTCTACTGTCCAGAACAGACTTAACAGATATCTATTTGGAACAGCAGCGACAGCAAAAAGCGCTGCAGGAAGCTTTGGAGGCTGCGGAAGAGGCCAATCGGGCAAAGAGTCTGTTCTTTTCCAATATGTCACATGACATCCGAACTCCCATGAATGCCATTGTGGGGTTCGCAACACTTTTAGAACAGAAGGCATATTGTGAGGAACAGGTTCGGGAGTATACCGGGAAAATTCTCAATTCCAGTAAACTGCTGTTGTCACTGATTAATGATGTTCTGGATATCAGCCAGATTGAAAGTGGAAAAACAGTACTTAACATCTCGGAAATCAATTTATCGGAACTGGTCGGGGAACTCGATCTCATGATACGTCCTCAGGCCATGGAACATAATCAGGAGTTTTGCCTGCAGATGAAGGATATGACCTGTGAAAATTTTCTTGGCGATAAAATCCGCATCACGCAGGTGCTGATGAATATATTAAATAATGCAGTCAAATACACACCTGACGGCGGCCGGATTGATTTTATTGTCAGAAATGATCCGCGGCAGAACGGTGATAAGGTGAACGTTTATTTTACGGTTAAAGATAACGGTATTGGAATTTCACAGGATTTTATAAAAGAGATATTTGAACCCTTCTCCCGGGAAAAAAATAAGATCGTGGAAAAATTACAGGGAACCGGACTGGGGCTGGCGATAACGAAAAATCTGGTTGATTTGATGGGTGGCGAAATCACGGTAGACAGTGAACCGGGAAAGGGCAGTGCATTTACGGTACGGTTTCAATTGCAGATTTCCGTTAAATGGAAAACCTGTCAGCAGGTAAACGAACTGGAAATGACAACAGAAGAGAATCATGCAGATGAGGGCGCCAATCGGGATACCAATGATTTGCCATTACAGGGAATTCGTATCCTTGCGGCTGAAGATAACGAACTGAACGCGGAAATCCTTTCAGAACTTTTGCATATAGCGGGTGCGGAATGTGAAATCGTGTCTAACGGACAGGAAGTAGTCCAACGTTTTCTGGAACTACAGCCAGAGGAGTGCAGCCTGATACTGATGGACATTTCCATGCCGGTTATGGACGGTTATGAAGCGGCCAGAAAGATCAGAAGCCTGGATTGCGAAAGAGCCAGAACAGTACCTATTATTGCGATGACTGCAAATGCCTTTACAGAGGACCAGGAAAAAAGCCTGGCTTCCGGAATGAACGCACATCTTTCCAAACCGGTAGATATGGATAAAATGATTCAGGTGATTCAGAAATACGCGTATTAATAAGAAAAAAGCCCCGCAGATGGCCGCGGCAGATAGTATAACCTGCCGCAGCCTCCTGCGGGTTTTCTGTTTCCTTCGCTATTCGATGGTGGTACCACCCTTGCCTGACAGGCTTGCTCTTGCCTTCTGGAGAGAAGTGATGATGGCGCTTCGACCTTTTCCGTGTGTGAGGAAATCGACGGAAGCCTCAATTTTCGGCAGCATGGAGGCAGATTCAAACTGACCTTCCCTGATAAATGCGTTCGCCTCGTCGACTGTCATGTGGGAGATGGCCCGTTCCTCTTCACTGCCGTAATTTAAGGTGACGCAGTCTACTCCTGTCAGTATCATAAGGACATCGGCGTCCACTTCCTTTGCTAAGAGTCCGGCCGCCCGATCCTTCTCAATCACAGCGCTGGCGCCCTTTAAATTATAACCCTGTTCCATGACCGGGATTCCGCCGCCGCCGCACGCTATTACAATCTGATCTGCATCGAGAACCGCTTTGATGACGTCAATCTCTACGATGGATACCGGCTTCGGGGAGGCGACTACCCTCTGGAAACCTTTCCCTGGGACTTCTTCGACGTAATTTCCCTTAGCTTCTTCTTCCTTGGCCTCTTCTTCGCTCATATT
>CAUEKH010000092.1 GCA_959018155.1 uncultured Hungatella sp. | reverse complement strand
GCCACCGGATAGTATTTTCTCAAAAACTCCTTATCTCCCGTAAACTGGTAATCGGTCAGAAGCAGCTGGGACCACAGCAAGGAAAAGTCGGCGATTTCCTGCATAAAAGATCCAGGCGCCACTCCCATCATTCCCGGACAGATAGCTGTGGACTGCGCAAACTGATCGATACATTTTCTCAAAAGTTCCGTTGTCCCGGTCAGCCAAACCTGGGAACGGGCAGTCACGGTCGCATCCCCCAAATACTGCCCCTTCTCCCTGGTCGGACAGTCGAGATAGCCTTCCTGCGTGCCGAATTTCACACCATTCTTGCAGATGGAAAATATCTCATCCAAGTATTTTCCATTACTCTTCAGCGTACACAGCGTCTCATCCATGGGATAATGGCGCACAACCGCTTCAACCTTACGGATCTCTGCTCCATTTTCCAGGATGAGTTCCGCATATCGGAAACCTTTATAGTCGTAAGGTTCTAAAAGGTTGTTTCCCTCTCTCAGCGTCCACGTCTCCTCATAGCGGCAGTTGCATCTCATATCATAACGGACAATTCCGTCTTCGGAAAGTTCCTCCCCACAGCGGATTATGATTTTGCTTCCCTTCTTCCCATACGCCTGGATTCTCAACGCACCGGTAATCTCCTGGCCCATGTCGATGCTCCAGACGGGTACTTCCTGAGAATCATTCCGGTGGGAATCGTGGGAATCGTGAAAATCGCGGTTATCGTGGGAATCGTGGAAATTTTCCTTGTCAGCTTCATGGAACGATTCGATGCCACGCTCTGTCAGGCTGCGTTTTACGATTTTCTCCGGTTCCATCAAATAGACAGAGACCATTTTGCACGGCTGCTCAGACAGTTTGTACCCCTGCTCTGAGGCAGACATCGTGGGAAATGACGCTGGCACCATCTCTGCCCAGAGGCGGTCATCATAATCCGCGCTGTTCCATTTTTCATCCCAGTCATTGCTGTCGAAATTCTCCAGAAACTGAGTTTTATACCCCGTCGTATCGCCGGAATACGCCCGGGATATCTGGTACTTCCAGAGAGGTTCCTCCTCTTTTCCCGTCTCCCTCACTATCTGGCAGGCAATCCCGAATCTTCCGTCTCCGCTGTTCCACACACGGTTGATAAGGCCCTGGTAATAGAGATGGGCCGCAAGGACATTCTCTCCTTCCACAAGAAATGGCGTAATATCAATCTCATTGTAATAAGAATGCTCCGGATATGCGGGCGCCGGGCCCTGGCCCACAAATTCACCGTTGAGATACAGTTTATAATAATCATCCGCTGTAATCCTGATGAAGACTCTGCCCTGCTTTTCGGAATACTCCAGACCTGCTCTTGCGAGAACATGGAGATTGGCGGGGACCGCCGCTTCACCGGGACCTTCTTCATTTTCCTTGTGATAGAGATTTACTGGTTTTATACTTTCAAATTCAGGTATCGTATACCATTTGAGATATCGCTCTGACATGATTTTCCTCCGCTTTTTGCCAGGTATTGATGCGGGATTTTCAGTACCATGGCAATTATTCTTTCTAGGTTCAGTATAGCAGATTCTTTGTTAATTGTAAAAATAATCGGGCTGTAAATGTTACTTTTTACACAATAAGAGGCCTGTGAGAGTTACTGTTTACACTGCATGATGTCTGTAAGACAAGGCAGTTCCTGCGTCCACGGTTTTAGCTTGTATTTCCTGACACAAACGGGTATAATTTTCTTAAAGATAATAAGGAAGAGGAGAAACTATGCCACAGAAACCGCTGCCTGTCGGTATCGACGATTTTGAAAAATTGATAACGAACGGATATTACTATGTAGATAAAACACTGCTGATTAAAGAACTGCTTGATAAAAAGGGAGAGGTAAATCTGTTTACCCGGCCCAGAAGATTTGGAAAAACACTCGGTATCAGTATGCTGCGGTATTATTTTGAAAAAGCAGAAAACCCGGCAGAAGAAAAGGAACGACTTTCACTATTTAAAGGGCTGGCAATTATGGATCAGGGGAAACGCTATGTTCAGGAAATGATGGAATACCCGGTTATCAGCCTTTCGCTTAAATCAGCAAAACAGCCGAGTTGGGATTTAGCCTACGGTTATCTGAAGGAAGAAATCAGTCGTGAATATCTGCGTCATGACTCTGTTAGAGTCTCCTTAAAAACACCGGAACAGAAACGAAGATTTGAGGCTATTATGAATCTGCGCGGAAGTCGCCAGGACTTTATCACATCAATCCGTTTTCTATCTGAATGCCTGTATCAGCACTGGCAGCATAAAGTAATCATTCTGATTGATGAATACGATGTTCCCTTAGAGAACTCCTATTTCAAAGGATTTTATAATGAAATGATAGATTTCATTCGCTCATTATTTGAATCCGCGCTAAAGACAAATCCCTGCCTGGAATTCTCCGTTGTCACCGGTTGTTTAAGAATTACGAAAGAATCCATTTTTGCAGGTTTAAATAACCTGGAGATGATCTCAATACTAAGCAGAACCTATGAGGAGCACTTTGGATTTACACAGGCAGAAGTAGATCAGATGCTGGGATACTATCACTTATCCGACAAACAGGCTATCATTAAGGAATGGTATGATGGATACCTGTTTGGTAATACAGAGGTATATAATCCGTGGAGTGTGGCCAATTATGTGAAAGCACTGACAGCTTATCCCGGGGAATATCCGGCGCCTTACTGGGCCAATACCAGTTCCAACAGCATTGTAAAAAGTCTGGTGGAACGTGCCGACCTTTCACTCAAAGCAGAATTAGAGGAACTCCTGGCCGGAGGTACAATAACGAAAGCCATCCATGAGGACATCACATATGACAGCGTCTTTGATTCTGAAGATAACTTATGGAATTTTCTCTTTTTTACAGGTTATTTAAAACAGTCCTCCCGTCAGATTGACTCAGGAACCCAATATATAACGCTGACGATTCCTAACATGGAGGTCAAATATATTTACAAAAACACAATAATTAAATGGTTCCATGATAAAGTTAAGGCAAAAGATCTTACCCCATTATATCAGTCCATCTTAAATGGAGAGTCCGGACTGTTCCAGACTGAGTTATCAAAGCTGTTACAGGAAAGTATCAGTTATATGGATAGCCAGGAGGCATTTTACCATGGTTTTATGATGGGAATTCTTGGAAATCTGGACGGCTGTCTGGTCAAATCGAACCGCGAAAGCGGAAATGGCCGTTTAGATATTATCATCCGCAGCCTCGATGTCACTGTTACACCCGTCATACTGGAATTAAAAGTAGCTGAGACATATAAAGGAATGGATGCCGCCTGCGATATGGCGCTTCGCCAAATAGAAGAACTCGGTTATGATTCCTGGCTTCCGGAAGAAGGATATACCGAGGTCTGGAATTATGGAATATCATTTTTCAGGAAACAATGCAAGGTAAAAGTTGTCCATCATTTCTTCAATCCTGGTTAACGGGATATGTAGACATAAAAAGGCATGATGATTCCACAAATTCTTTAGAATCATCACGCCTTTTCCATCTTCCTCTCCACATACGGCCATGTTCCGTCCAAAACCAGTTCCCGCGCCTCTGCCGCCCTGCCGCAACTGATAAAAGCCCTCACATCAGATGCGCTGACCGGCACCCCGTGGATTTTCAGACGCTCCAGTTCTTCTACCCGGATTCCGTAAGATGGAAGGAGTTCTTTCATCATACAGTTATAAGAATGGGTCACTTCACAGACAGGTTCCGTCCCCACAAAACGCACCTGTATCTGCAGCTTAGGGGCAATCAGCCTTGCAAACAGTTCTAAATCCAGCCGGCAGTTGGCCTTTGCCGCCTTACTCTTATCTTTCAGAAAATATGTGGGAAATGTGGCAGCAGAGACAACGTATTCCGAGCCTTTATGGATTATCACCTGTTCTAAATCGCGGCAGTTCTCTGCAGCCATCTGGTATCTTTCCTCCGGGGAAAAATACGTTCTGGGATCATCCAGTAAAAAGAGATGCAGATAATCACATTTTTTTACAGCCTTTTCCAGGAGATAGCGGTGGCCTTTCGTAAAAGGATTGCAGTTTGCAACCACTGCCCCGATCAGCAGATCCTTCTTTTTCGCTTCTTCCGGGGTTTCCCGTTCCAATCCGTCTGCAAACCGTCTGAAACCGTCTTTCCAGTTTTCCATCAGCAGGATCTCTTCCGTTTTCAATACAGGATAAAAACCCAAACGGAAAAACAGTTCTTCATTTTCCGGTCTCGTGTATAGGAACAGATGAGAGCGGCCTCTTTGAAACTCATAAGAAATCAGCGCTGTCAGAATCTGGTTTGAAATCCCGAGGCCCTGACATGATGAATCCACGGCAACACATTTTATCACGTTCTCTTCCACCGAACCGGCAGCAATGATCCTGCCGTCTGAATCAGTCATGCACACAGAGTACTCAATCCCCGGGGCATACCGCAATCCGTGGTCCGACAGAAATTCCTTCATTTTCGCCAGAAACTCCCCCTCAAAGGGACCCCCCTCAACAATCATGCCACCCCTCCGGTAATCCTGTAAATAAAGATGGAGGCCGCCAGTAAATCCGCACAGCCTCCGGCGCTGATATTCCTTCTCGTATAATCACGATCCATCTGTATCAGCCTTTCCATGGCGTCCGGGGCGTACGCGCCTCCAGCTTTCAAAAATTCTTCTGCCTCCTTCTGCACCATGGAAAGCACTTGGGGGTTGTGTCGTTTTATAATATTCGAGTCGTCCACCCTGCTCATCAGGGAAAATAAGGTCTGGATTTTTACAAGATTCCATTCCTTTCCGGAACGCACCCCAGCCAGGAGAATGGGAAGTCCAATTCCTGTAATAGAAGGATATCCTCTGGCCGCCTCACCTCGGATCCCGGTTCTGCCGTATCTTTGAATATTCTTTTCACCATTTGAAACCGCTTCCCGTTCCTGTATCATTTCAATCTCTTCCATCAATATTCTTCTGGTCATCTGAAGTTCTGTATCAATCAATGACTGCAGTTTTACCTTCCCCGATTCTCTGATGCAGCGCCCCGCCGCCCCACATAAAATTCCCAGCGTAAAAATCGCTCCCCTGTGGGTATTAATTCCCCCCGTGGCGCGAAGCATTGCCTGTTCGGCCAAAATTCCGGTTTGGCGAAGTTCTGAAAAAAGGACTTCCGGATTTCCCGGGGATTCACATCCTGCCACTGCCATCTTAATAAAATATGGCAGCAGCGCCTTTGCGCTTCTTTCAAAAGTGCGGATATCCATATCACTGTGAGCGCCTGACGAATATCGGTCTACCAGTCCTGGTTTTGGCGTCGCAGCCACCTCCTCAATCAATGCCAGATATGCCATCGTTCCGATTTGATCCGCTCTATTCCATGGGTCCGGCTGTTTTCCCTCTCCCTGACTGTCTGCTCCGCCTCTTTCGTTCGTCCGGTCACTTCTCCATGATTTCCAGCACCTTTTCATACAGTTCTCTGGCTGTGTGTGTCCGGCTTCTTCCACAGACTTTGGCATCTCTGCCGCATAAGATACACTTTCTCGCGTTTCCTCCCACCTCCTCCCTCGTAAGCAAGGCGCCATTTTCATCTATAACATCAATGTCAAAAATCCGTCCCCATCTATGCGTTTCTTCAATCTCCACCGCGCACTTTTTCATCACTTTTGCGGGAATTCCTTCCACCTGACAGACAGCCGCATATCCTGCCGCCTCTCTGAGCACAGCCTCAAAATGCACAGTTCCCTTCTTTTTCCGGAAAACCTCCTCCAGTACTCTCATACCCTCCAAAAAAGCCCGATAGACGGCCGGACCGGTTTTTACAGTTCCAGGTATATTCATTCCCAGAGCGACCACGATTCTGTCTGTATTGCCACTTATCAGCCAGTCCTGAATTGCTGCTTTCTTCTCCCGAAACTGCATCACATTTTCCAGTGTTACCTCCATGCCTTCCACAAAAAGCTCCCCTCCGTGGCTGTACAAAGACGTTTCAGTCACGTTTCGTCAAACGCAAACGGCTTCACCTTGCGCACCACATCCATGATTGTCCCGTCTCTGCTCTCTATAATCCCGACCACCTGATCCTCAAACTCAACCCTCTGCGGCTCCCCGGTAATCTTATACGCCATATCGCGCAGTTCCTCAATAGTATAGAACGGAAGATCCACCTCCTTCATACACTCTATCAGATCCTGCCGCCTCGGATTGATTGCGGTTCCATACTCCGTGATAACCACATCCACCGATTCCCCCGGCGTCGTCACGGTTGTGACCTCTGTGCACACCGCCGGGATCCTGCCCTGCACCAGCGGCGTAAGCACAATCGTACATTTTGCCCCTGCCGCCGTATCCGGATGGCCTCCCTGGGCGCCGGTAATCATTCCCTCAGAATCCACCACCACATTACAGTTAAAATGGATATCCACCTCAAGAGCCGCCAGTATCACAAAATCCAGCTTATTAACCACAGCCCCCTTATTAAAGGGATCGGCGTATTCTCCCGCGCTGATTCTGAAATGATGAAGATCCTTCACCGAAGCAACCGCCTCCTGATCAAAGTCCTGCGTGTCCAGAAGCGCATCCACCTGACCATTGACCAGCAGTTCGCACATGGGTTTTGTAAGCCCGCCCACGCCGAATCTCATCCTGATATTTCTCTCCTTCATCACCTTTGCAAGAGAAATCGTCGACGCAATCGAAGCGCCCCCGACACCGGTCTGGTATGAAAACCCGTTTTTAAAATACGGCGTGTGTGTCACAAATTGAGTACAGTAATCCGCCATAATCAGTTTACGCATGTCTGTCGTGGGCTTTGCCGCTCCTGTGGCAATCTTTTTCGTATCACCGATCTCGTCCACCACAACCACATAGTCCACCTTTGTCATGGAGATATGAGCCGGGAAATTGGGAAAAGGAACGAGGCAGTCCGTAATAGCTACCACCTTGTCCGCGTAATCCCCATCCACCATAGAATAAGAGAGAACGCCACAGTCCGACTTGCCTCCGATTCCCCTGCAATTGCCATAGTCATCACACGTAGGCGCTCCGATAAAGGAAATATCAATCCGGACCTCTCCCGTCTCAATGGCCCGCACTCTTCCGCCGTGGGATCGCATGATCGCCAGCCCTTTCAGTTTTCCCTGCGAGATGGCTCTGCCAATCTCCCCGCGCACACCGGAAGACTGAATCCCTGTAATCGTTCCATCCTCAATAAACTCCACCAGCCGATCGTGGGCTTTGCCCAGCGAGCTGGCGCAGATGGTGATATCTTTAATTCCCATTTTGTGGATTTCTTCCATCACCATATTTACCACGTAATCGCCATCCCGGAAGTGATGGTGAAATCCCAGTGTCATCCCGTCCCTTATCTTACATTTCACCAGGGCCTCATGAATGCTTTCCACCACCTTGCTGCCGTTGGAATTGATGACGCACTTCGTCCTCGGTCCATCCTTCTTATACTCATATCCGTCAAAATAATGATTTCCGTGAAAGACCTCTTTTCCTGTCAATTCAAGGATCTCATCCGGAATTTCCCGTCCGACTGCGTTGATCATCCTCTCATCCTCCTGTAAATACCGGAAGCCTCAGCCAAATCCAGCGTACGTTTTGCCCCGTCATAAAATGCGACATCGATCATCTTCCCATCTACGGTAAACACACCGATTCCCTGCGCCCTTTTCTCCTCAATTTCCCGAACCACCTTCTCCGCAAAAATAATGTCATCCCGGGATGGGGTAAATACCTGATGGACAATGGGAATCTGCCTCGGATTAATGACGGATTTGCCGTCAAATCCCATCAGATGAATCGTCTCCACATCTGCGCGCAGCCCCTCCATATTATCGAGATCCGTGTAAACAGTATCGAAACACTGAACTTTAGCCGCCCTGGCCGCAATCACCATATTCTGCCTGGCCCCCATCAGTTCGATTCCCGTTCCGGTGATGCGGGTCTGAAGGTCCTTGGTATAGTCGCCACCCGAGAGAGCAACCCCGAATAGACGGTCGGACGCTTCACAGATTTCCAGGGTATTCATCACGCCCCTCGCCGATTCAATCGCCGCCATAATCAGTACACGCCCCGCCGGAATATCAAACTCCTTCTCCGCTTCTTCGACAGCGGCCTCCACCACTTTTATCTCTCTTCCACTCTCTGTCTTTGGCAGACGAATCGCATCACAGCCGCCTGCCACAGCGCACCGGATGTCCTCTCTCCAGTAAGGGGTATCTAAGGCATTTATTCTGACGACCCGCTCGCACCCTCTGTAATCAATCGACTTTAGCGCATGAAAGAGAGAAAATCTGGCCGCGTCCTTCTGATTTTCAGCCACCGCATCCTCCAGATCCAGCATCAGGGAATCTGGTTTATAGATATACGGGTCTTTGAT
>CAUEKH010000091.1 GCA_959018155.1 uncultured Hungatella sp. | reverse complement strand
GGCAAAGTTTCCTCGTAATGCTATTGCGTTTAAATGGGCAGATGAGGAGGCAGCGACAAAACTTTTACACATTGAGTGGAGTCCGTCAAGAACAGGGCTTATTAACCCGATTGCTGTTTTTGAACCGGTGGAACGTGAGGGAACGACAGTCAGTCGCGCGAGCCTTCATAATATCAGCATTATGGAAGGACTGGAGCTTGGAGAGAATGATCATATCAAAGTTTATAAGGCAAATATGATCATTCCTCAGATCGCTGAGAATTTGACGAGAAGTGGAACATGCAGTCCGATTGCCCATTGTCCTGCCTGTGGTGGTGCGACAGAAGTGCGGATTGAGAATGATGTGAAGACGTTATACTGTGTGAATCCGTATTGTAGCGCAAAGAAAGTAAAGCTCTTTTCTCATTATGTGAGTCGTGATGAGATGGATATTGAAGGATTGTCAGAAGCAACGTTGATGAAAATGATCGAGCAGGGATTTTTGTCTGAATTGAATGACCTGTACACTTTAGAACAATATAAAGAGCAGATTATTGCTATGGACGGATTTGGTGAGAAGTCGTATAATAATTTGATACAGTCTATTGAAAAGTCAAGAGAGACACAGTTATTCCGTTTTGTTTATGGAATCGGAATTCTTAACGTTGGAAGTTCAAATGCGAAGCTTTTATGCCGTCATTTTGGCAATTCGTTAGAGAATCTCCGAGGAGCATCCGTAGAAGAGATGACACAGATCGATGGAATCGGAGAAGTGATCGCGGCAAGTGTAAGAGATTACTTTGATAATATCCATAACCAGAAGCTCCTTGAAAAGCTACTCCCATATTTACATTTTGAAGTGGAGAATATATCAGCAGAAGGAGAATCGGCACAGAGCCTTTTAGACAAGACATTTGTTATTACCGGAACGGTAGAGCACTTTGCAAACCGAAAGGAACTAAAAGAGAAGATCGAAAGCCTTGGAGGCAAAGTGACAGGTTCTGTTTCTAAAAAGACAGATTATCTTATCAATAACGATACGATGTCTTCTTCAAGTAAGAATAAGAAAGCGAAAGAACTGGGAATCCCGATTATTTCAGAAGAAGATTTCCTGAAACTGATAGAAGAGGCGCCGGAGCAGAACGATGCAGAAGAACGGGACAAAACTGCAGAAGAACAGGATAAAACTGAAGAACAGGGAGAATAAATATGCCAATTAAAGTACAAAAAGATTTGCCCGCCAGGGCGATTCTGGAAAAAGAGAATATATTTATCATGGATGAGGACAGGGCTTTAAGCCAGGATATCCGTCCTCTGGAAATCCTGATTTTAAATCTGATGCCGGTAAAGGAGGACACGGAAACCCAGCTTTTGCGGGCGCTCTCCAACACTCCGCTGCAGGTGGACTGCACCTTCCTGATGTTAAAGAGCCACACCTCGAAGAATACGTCGGCCAGCCATCTGAACAAATTTTATGTCTATTTTGATGAAATCAGAAGAAAGAAATATGACGGCATGATTATTACCGGCGCGCCGGTGGAGAATCTCGAATATGAGGAAGTGAATTACTGGGAAGAGTTACAGAAAATCATGGAGTGGAGCAAGACTCACGTGACCAGCACACTCCATATCTGCTGGGGCGCCCAGGCGGGGCTCTATTACCACTATGGAATCCCCAAATATAAGAGGGAGAAGAAGTTATCCGGCATTTACCGCCACCGCATTTTAGACCGCAAGGTGCCGCTGGTGCGCAGCATGGATGACTATGTAATGACGCCCCATTCCCGCTATACAGAAGTGCGCAGGACGGATATCGAAAAGCATCCGGAGTTAAAGATACTGGCGGAATCGGAGGAAGCCGGAGTGCTTCTGGTGATGAAAAATGACGGAAGCCAGGTATTTATCCAGGGCCATCCGGAGTACGACCGGATGACGCTCAACAATGAATACCACAGGGACTTAAACAAGGGTCTGGACCCGGAACTTCCCTGCAATTATTACGAGAACAACGATCCCTTTGCCGTGCCGATTCTCTCATGGAGGAATATGTCGAATACGCTTTATGCGAACTGGCTGAACTATTACGTTTACCAGGCAACGCCGTACGTGCTGGACGAGGAAGAGTGAGATACGAGAGAAAATGATATATAGATGGGAAAATGATATATAGATGGGAAAATGATATACAGATGGGAAAATGATATATAGATGGAAAAATGATATACAGATGGAAAAAATGATATACAGATGGCAAAATGACACAGGAATTGAAAAATTTCTGTGTCATTTTGATCGTGCAGCTCAAACGGATCCGGATAACCGGCTAAAATAAATTTGATTCACCTGCAACTTTTCCCCTGATAAAAGAATCTATAGTATAGACAGCAAACTAAGAAACAGAGAGGAAAGTGACTCAATGAGACAGGATTTATATGACAGGATTGTGGACTACATAGTTGGGAATCAGGATAAATTTTACCGGCTGGCTTTCAGTTACGTCCACAATCAGGACGACGCGCTCGATATCGTCCAGAATGCGGTCTGCCAGGCTTTGGACCATTACAGCTCATTAAGAGATGAGAATGCCATAAAAACGTGGTTCTACCGCATTCTTGTAA
Source organism: uncultured Hungatella sp. (assembly GCA_959018155.1). Classification (GTDB taxonomy): domain Bacteria; phylum Bacillota; class Clostridia; order Lachnospirales; family Lachnospiraceae; genus Hungatella. The sequence continues at coordinate 5,891 of CAUEKH010000091.1, read as the reverse complement.
ATGAGAGTATGCAGTTTATAAAAAGGCAGAAGAGAGAGCTTCCATTAGAAGAGGGAATGGCTGAGGAACTGCCTTTTTATGAAAAAGGATACGACAGGGATGATGATCTCGGTGAGCATCTGGAACGGTTGGAGGGCGAGGTACAGGCGGTCATAAAACTCCGCTATTTTGAAGAAATGTCGCTGAAAGAGATTTCATTAGTCACGAAGAGCAATTTAAACACGGTAAAAGCAAGATTATACCGTGGATTAAAACAGTTGAAGCAGAATATTCAGGAGGTAGAAGGATGAGCTGGTTAGAAGAGGAAAAGAAAAAATATGACGAGACTCCAATTCCGCCGGAACTGTCAGAGCGGGTTCTGGACGCGGTAAAGCTGTCGGAGGACAAAAGAAACTGTGAAGGGACAAAAGCGCGTAATCGCAAGCGGTACTGGACGGCGGGCAGATGGGCGGCCGCCGCGGCAGCAGCTGTAGTCGTTGTATTTACCGTGGGGGTGAATACGAGTCCGGCATTTGCCCAGATGGCGGTTCAACTTCCGGTTATCGGCTCGGTTGCCAGGCTTCTGACGTTCCAGTCGTATGAGAAGGATGAAGGCGACTATAAGATATCTGTGGAAATTCCCAGTGTGGAAATGATTTCCCAGGACACAGGATTGCCTGAAGAAGCGCTGAATCAGGAGATTCACGATCGCTGCCGCCAGTATGCGGATGATGCGGTAGAGCGGGCGAAAGAGTACAGGAAAGCATTTTTCGATACGGGAGGGACTGAGGAGGAATGGGAAGCCCATAACATTGAAATCCGTGTGGGGTATGAACTGAAATCTCAGACCGCGGATTACTTATCGTTCGTGGTGACAGGGAGTGAAAGCTGGATTTCCGCATACAGTGAAATGAGATACTATACGATTGATTTACGGAAGAACACCCTGGTTACTCTGGAAGATATTTTGGGCAGTGATTACCGCCAGAAGGCTGACGATTCCATACGCGTTCAGATGAAGGCACGGGAGGAAAATGAGGGAATTCCTTTCCTGACCCCGGGGGAGGGCGGATTTTCCGGAATTACGGAGAATACACAATTCTACATGAATGAGAGTGGAAACCCTGTTGTTGTTTTTGAAAAATACGAGATAGCCCCCGGAGCTTATGGACGACTGGAATTTGAGATAGGAAGGTGACAGGATGATACGAAAAAGATGGAGATATCTGCTGTGCGCGGCGGTAATCGGATTAGCGGTAACAGGCTGTGGGAAAAAGGCGGAACCTTCTAAAGAGGCGCAGAGTGAAATTTCAACAGATATGGAGGATACGACGGAGACACAGCCTGAAAAGGACGGGGAGACCGCAGTGGAAACAGGAACTGCGGCAGAAATGCAATCCGCATCGGAAAATACGGATGCAAAGGAAGAAATGTATGAGGATAATTTTACAGTACCGGAACGTGTGGTTGAGGAGTTCGCCAATACGGTGAAAGCGGCGGTGGCGGACCAGGATCTGGACGCATTTGCATCTCTCCTGTCTTATCCCTGCTATGTGGGCTTTAAAGAAGAGGGGCTTTCTGTTACCTCGAAGGAAGAAATGGTCGAACTGGGAAAGGAACGTATCTTTACCCCGGAGCTGACTGAAGCGGTGGCGGCAGCCGATGATTTCTCTCCCAGCCAGGCCGGTTTTGTCCTGACGAAAGACGGGAAGCCGAACATTATATTTGGGGTATCGGAAGGGAAGCTGGCTGTCAGGGGAATTAATTATTAAAAATGATTATTAAAATTTTCCCTCTTGACAAACCTCCCAAAACCCCATATACTAATCAATAACTTCACAAAGATTAGCAAAGGCGTTGAAGAGAACAAGTAACAGTACGCAAAAGCACACAGAAAGCAGCCGGTTGATGAGAGGCGCGTGGAAAGCGGATTGTGAATACATCTCTGAGCTTCACACCGAACGGCGGCGTTCCCGGGATGCAGCCAAGTAGACTGTGACGGATTCCTGCACACGTTATCGTGCTAGAGTATGAGCAGATTCCTGACCGTGATTTTCCGGTTTTGAATTTCGTACTTGAAGAGGCAGACAGTGCGAACTGTCTGTAAACATTAGGTGGTAACACGAGACTTTAGCCTCGTCCTTTTGATTAAGGGCGGGGCTTTTATTATTTTATTTAAAGAAAAGGAGAAGAGTTATGACACCATATGAAGAACTGAAGGCACGCGGCCTGATTGCCCAGGTGACCAATGAAGAAGAGATCAGCAAGATGATTAATGAAGGGAAAGCCGTATTCTATATCGGTTTTGACCCGACGGCAGACAGCTTACATGTAGGCCATTTTATGGCGCTCTGTCTGATGAAACGTTTACAGGAGGCAGGCAACAAGCCGATCGCTTTAATTGGCGGTGGCACCGGTATGATCGGCGACCCGTCAGGCCGCAGTGATATGCGCCAGATGATGACGGTGGAGACGATCCAGCATAACTGTGACTGCTTTAAGAAGCAGATGAGCCGTTTTATTGATTTCGGCGAAGGAAAGGCCATGATGGTCAACAATGCCGACTGGCTGCTGAATTTAAACTATATTGAATTTATCCGTGAAGTCGGACCGCATTTTTCCGTCAACAACATGCTGAGAGCAGAGTGCTACAAGCAGAGAATGGAGAAGGGTTTAAGCTTCTTAGAGTTCAACTACATGATTATGCAGAGCTACGATTTCTACGAGCTGTTCCAGCGCTACGGCTGCAATATGCAGTTCGGCGGTGATGATCAGTGGAGCAACATGTTGGGCGGCACGGAGTTGATCCGCCGTAAACTCGGAAAAGATGCTCACGCCATGACCATCACGCTTCTCTTAAATTCCGAGGGCAAGAAGATGGGTAAGACACAGTCCGGCGCCGTATGGCTTGATCCGGAGAAGACTTCCCCGTTCGACTTCTACCAGTACTGGAGAAATGTGGGCGACGCCGACGTTCTCAAATGTCTCCGTATGCTGACCTTCCTCCCAATCGAGCAGATCGACGAGATGGACAAATGGGAAGGCAGTCAGTTAAACCAGGCCAAGGAAATCCTGGCTTACGAACTGACAAAGCTGGTTCACGGCGAGGAAGAGGCCGAGAAGGCACAGAAGAGCGCCAGAGAACTGTTTACCGGCGGCAATGCGGCTGAAATGCCAACGTGTGAACTGAGTGACAGTGATTTTCTGGATGGCGCCATTGACATTCTCGGAATCCTCCACAAATCCGGCCTTGCAGCTTCCCGTTCCGAGGCGAGAAGAAACGTAGAGCAGGGCGGCGTTTCCGTGGATGGCAACGCGGTAAATGACGTGAAGGCAGTATTTACGAAAGAACAGCTGTCCGGAGATGGAGTGGTAGTAAAGCGCGGGAAGAAGAAATTTGTGAAAGTGATTGCGAAATAGAAAGACTGAGATAGAGATGCAGAAAGGAGCGGTGCTTTATGGCCGCTCCTTTCTGCGATTAAGTTATAGATAATCTTAAATCATTATTCTTTTACCGCACCAATCATAACACCCTTTGTAAAGTATTTCTGGATAAACGGATATACACAAAGGATCGGGACAGTTGCCACGATGATGGTTGCGTAACGGATTGTCATACCGATTGCCTCCGTATCGCCGCCGCCGCTCTGCATGGACTGAGTGGAGGAGAGCAGGATTTCACGAAGGATAACCTGTAATGGCAGAAGCGCTCTGTCACGGATTAAGCAGGAAGCCCAGAACCAGCCGTTCCATTTCTCAACGCCGTAGTAGAGAACCATAACAGCGAGGGAAGCTTTGGAAAGCGGGAGAACGATGCCGGTCAGTATCTTGATGTGGCTGGCGCCGTCAATCTGAGCCGCCTCAATTAAGCTTTCCGGAATGCTCTCAAATGCCGTTCTTAAGATAATCATATTGTATGTGTTAATCATGAACGGAATGACGAGGCCCCATAAGCTGTTGGTCATATGTAAGGACTTTAAGTTTAAGTAAAATGGAATCATACCGCCGCTGAAGAACATGGTGAACATGATAAAAAGCATCAGAGGTTTCTTCCACAGCAGGTTCTTTCTCGAGAGCACATAGGCGCCGAGAGAGGTCATGGCCAGACAGAGGATAACGCCTGAAACCAGGATAAAGATGGTATTCATGTAACCGGAAATGATATTCGGGTTTTTAAATACCTTCATATAGGCACTGGTGCTGAATCCCAATGGCTTTAAAAGTCCGCCTGAGTGCATCATCATCTGATTCGGATCACTGAAGGAGGCCATCAGTACGTACCACATGGGATAGAGGCAGAGAAGCCCTATGGCTGCCATTAAAATATAGTTAAAAGCATGGAAGCATTTTTCCGGCATAGCGGTTTTGATTTTGTTCTGTTTTGGAGTGTAATTTTTCTCTTTTTCCATAGTTCTCACCTCACCACAAACTGTTTTCGGTTACTTTCTTGCTCAGTTTATTCGCTGCCACAAGCATGAAGCAGTTGATAATTGAGTTCAGTAAGCCGATTGCCGTTGAATAGCTCCAGTTCTGTTCCAGAAGACCTACACGGTAGATATAGGACGAAATAATGTCGGCCGTCTCATAGGTAGATGGATTGTAAAGAAGGATTGTCTTTTCATATCCCATGCTCATTAAGGAACCCATTCTTAAAATCAGCATGATGATAACGGTTGGCATGATACCGGGTATCGTCACGTGAATCATCTGTTTTAACTTGCCTGCGCCGTCGATGGAGGCTGCCTCGTACAGCTGGGAATCAATTCCGGACAATGCGGCCAGATAGATGATGGAACCCCAGCCGACTTCCTGCCAGATATCCGATATGATATAGATGCTTCGGTAAAAGGCCGGATTCTGCAAAAGAGCGGAACGCTCTCCTCCAAGGGAAACGATGATATCATTGATGAGTCCGTCAGAAAGACAGAATTCCTTGATGATACCAACTGCAACTACCATGGAAACGAAGTGCGGTAAGTAGGTAACAGTCTGTGTAACACTTTTGAATTTTTTGCTCTTTACTTCGTTAAGAAGAAGGGCAAGGATAACCGGCGCCGGGAAACAGAAAACCAGGCTGTATAAGCTGAGTACGAGAGTATTACGAATCAGCCGGAAGAAATACGGGCTGTTGAAGAACTTGATGAACTGATCAAACCCTACCCACTTGCTCCCGGACATACCCTTGGCGGGAACGTAATTCTGAAAAGCGATCAAAGCGCCGTACATGGGTTTGTACATAAAAAGGATATAGAATAAAAGAACCGGTATCACTATAAAATAGAGGGATTTGTTCCTTTTCCAGTCGGCTTTTACACTTGTTGAGAATGTATTATCTTTATTTTTCATCATATCAGGCTCCTTTTAAAAGAAAGGGGAAGAGTAGTCATTCTCTTCCCCTGACTCAGATTATCTCTGCTGATAGCGTTCATAAGCTGCCTGCTCAATTTCGACAGCCCTGTCAAGTCCCATCTTATTAATTGTGCTGATGTAATCATCAAACTTAGCGTCAATATCCTCTGTACCAAGAATGAATTTGGAAGTCATCTCATCTACGTATGTACCGATATCATTCATGATAGATGCGAATTCAGAACTCTCTTCCTGGCTTGGAGTGATAGTCGGAAGTTTGTGTGCTCTTGCGTTGGAATCAGCCCAGTTCTTAACAGCTGCCTTAGCTTCCGGAAGCTGGAAGTACTGATCCTGGTATGCGATATCCTGGATCATCGGACCCTGGTAGCAAGCCATGATGTGCTTGCCCATTGCCTGTGCGATTGACCATCCATCAGGGTTGTTTAAAATTTCATCGGTGTAGGTTGGGTAGCCGTCTACCATATTATAGGAAACGCCTTCTTTACCAAAGTTGAACATCATGTGGCCTTCTTCGCCGTAGCCGTAGTCGAGAACCTTTGCAG
>CAUEKH010000090.1 GCA_959018155.1 uncultured Hungatella sp. | reverse complement strand
TATGGTAAGGGGGGCTTTTGAATAAAATGTTTTAGTGAAAGAAATTGTATACGCTTTTGGCGGAGCGGGAGTTCATGCCTGGGGTTTTCTCTAAGTCTTCCAGGGTGGCTTCTTTGATGGCTTCCAGGGATTTGTACTGGCGCATGAGGGCTTTGCGGCGGGTGGGGCCGATCTCCGGGATATCGTCTAAGATGGAGTGGACCTGGCCTTTGCTTCTTAGGCTGCGGTGGTACTCGATGGCGAAACGGTGGGCCTCATCCTGGACTCGGGTGATCAGCTTAAAGCCTTCGCTGTGGCGGTCGATGGGGATCTCTACGTTGTTGTAATAGAGGCCTCTGGTGCGGTGGTTGTCGTCTTTTACCATGCCGCAGACCGGGATAGATAAGTTTAAGTCTTTTAAGACGGCAAGGGCGATGTTTACCTGGCCGCGGCCACCATCCATCATGATTAAGTCCGGGAAACGGGTGAAGCTGCCGAATTCTTCGTCTACGCCTTTTTCTTTCAGGGCGCTGACTTCTTCTAAACCGTGGGAGAAACGGCGGGTTAAGACCTCCTGCATGGAGGCGTAATCGTTGGCGCCTTTTACCCACTTGATTTTGAATTTGCGGTAATCGTTGCGCTTGGGCTTGCCGTCTTCGTAGACTATCATGGAACCAACCGACTCGAAACCGCTGATGTTGGAAATATCGTAGGCCTCTATGCGGTGGATTCCGGTGAGGCCAATCCAGCCGGCTACCTCGTTCATGGCGCCGATGGTACGCAATTCTTCCCGTTTGATTTTTTCCTTGTCCTGGGAGAGAACTAAGGCGGCGTTGCGCTCGGCAAGTTCCACGAGACGCTCTTTTTCGCCTTTCTGGGGAACCACAATTTTTACCTTCTGGCCGCGTTTTGCGCTCAGCCACTCTTTGATGATCTCACTCTCCTCTAATTCTGTCTGAACCCAGAGTTCGCGGGGGACAAATGGCGTCCCGGCGTAGAACTGTTTTACGAAGCTGGTGAGAATCTGCTTATCGTCCTCGGCAGTGGCAATGGTTACGTGGTAATGCTCCCGGCCAATCAGGCGGCCTTCGCGAACAAAAAAGACCTGCACCACCGCGTCCTTCTCGTCTTTTGCCAGGGCGATGATGTCGCGGTCTTCCATGCCGCTGCTCGTTATCTTCTGCTTCTGCGCCACCTGTTTTACACTGTTTAATAAATCCCTGTATTCGATGGCTTTTTCAAAATCCATCTCGTCGGATGCGGCCTGCATCTTTTCCTGCAGCATCCCGATGACGGTATCGTATTTTCCCCCCAGAAAATCGAGGGCCTGGCTGATGGATTTTGCGTACTCCTCTTTGCTGATATAGCCCTGGCAGGGCGCCGAACACTGCTTGATGTGGTAATTTAAGCAGGGACGGTCCTTTCCGATATCACGGGGCAGGCTGCGGTTGCACGTCCTGATTTTATACAGCTTGTGAATCAGATCAATGGTGTCCTTCACAGCGCCCGCGCTGGTGTAGGGGCCGAAATATTTACTTTTGTCTTTTTTCATATCCCGGGAAAATAAAATCCTGGGAAAGTCTTCCTGTACCGTCACCTTGATGTACGGGTACGTCTTGTCGTCCTTCAGCATCGTATTGTAGCGAGGACGGTGCTCCTTGATCAGGTTGCACTCCAGAACGAGGGCCTCTAATTCGGAATCTGTGATGATATACTCAAATCTGGCGATTCTCGATACCATCTGTTCTATCTTCGCCGTCTTGTTCCGGCTGCTCTGAAAATACTGCCGGACCCGGTTTTTTAAGCTGATCGCTTTGCCTACATAGATGATTTCATCTTTTTTGTCGTGCATGATGTAGACACCGGGCTGGGACGGCAGTTTCTTTAACTCTTCTTCTATATTAAAACCGGACTGCTCCTGTTCCATTGTTCTGTCACCTCAGTCTTGCTCCGTCGTATTTTGCCTGCATGGTAAGAAAGTTTTCGGCCGCCCGGTATTTCTCATCCTCATCTTCAGCGCCTGCGCCCACATCTAAGGACTCGCAGACCGCAGTCAGTTCCTGCAGGGTAAATTTTCCCCGGCGCGCCTTTAATACTTCCAACTTATCATGATACGATTCCACCTCTAAAAATGCAAGCAGATTTTCATTGGAAATGGAAGGGACCGGCTCTGCCTCTGCCGTCACCGTAGCCTTTTCTGGGTCCGGAACTGTGACAGGCTTTCCTGCCTCCGACGCGCGGGTTCCCGTGCTGTCGCTGTCAGCGCCTTCCTCTGCGCCTGAATTATCTTCCAGAGCAGACACGTCCACTTTCTCGAAACGGTATTTCTGCTTTACGTTGGGGTATTTGTCGTGATCCACTTCACTCATAAACATGGAAAGCGGGCGCACATACGTGAGGAAGCTGCCATAGAGAGCCTGGTATACCACCATCTTCTCCCCCGTCTCTGAGTGAATAGCCACGGTTACTATCTGATACAGCTTATTCTTAAAGTGTCTGTAACATTCTCCTGATTTTGGTATTCTGTCCATTGTCCGCCTCCTTCTGTCTTAATTGTTACTGGGCACCGCCTGTGGTGACGATCACAACCGGCGGTTTCTTTTTCTTATCTTTTCCTTTTTCCGCCTCCGCTTCACCGGCGGTAGATTCCTGGCCGTCGTTTACCGCTCCCGTCTGAAGTTCTTCTGTATTCTTTGATTCACCGCTCTGCTGGCCAGCCGGATTTACCGGTGTTTCCGCCTCGTTCGTTCCCTCGCTGGAAACCTGTCCTTCCATAGGAAGCGATGGGGCATTCTGGCCGTTCTGCGTTCCGGTGTTTTGGCCCTGGCCGTTCGACGTTCCGTTTTGATCCTGGCCGTTCTGCGTACCATTCTGGCCCTGGCCGTTCTGCCCCCCGGCTTCCTGGCCACTTTCCTGGCTACCGCTTATTCCCGCGCCAGCCGGCACATTGGCCGGCTCTGTCTCTGCCTCTGTGGGCGCCACTGTCGTCTCCGGCGGCAGCGCGGCACGCGATTCGGCAATCTTTCTGTCCTCCTCTGCGGCCTCTTCCGGCGTCAGAAGTCCATCCCATGTGTACTTGTTCGACGCGCTCCAGAGAATCCATTCATCGTATCCCGCATCATAGACGGCCTGAATCTGGGCCCTGACCTCCTCCGGACCGTATTTAATGTAATGTTTTAAATAAGAAGCAGTAAAATCCTGAAGCCACGGCCTGACTATGGCCTGCTGGCCATCCGCCTTTGTCAGCGCCAAATCCTGTTTTGATTTTAACAGGGCCGCGTGGATGGTATCGTAAGGCTGGGTATCCGGATGCTCAATCCCGAAATTCCCATCCCCGTAATGGGAAGGATAGATCATCGGGCAAATGTAATCCAAGTGCTTCGCCATTTCATTATACACCTGTCCTACCGCGTCTGCATCTATTTTACTTCCAATAATCGTCCCGAACACGTCCGCCGCCACAAAGACATTCTCCGCAGACAGCTTCTCATAGGCATACGTGATAAACTCCGTGATAATATCCGTCTTGGAACGCCCCTGCGTGTCCGCCTCGTCAAATGCCACCTGCTTCATGGTGCTGTCCGTGGCAAACCGGATATAGTCAAACTGGATTTCGTCAAAACCGACTCTGGCGGCCTGTGTTCCGACTTCAACTAAATAGTCCCACACCTCTCTCCGGTATGGATTGACCCAGGCCAGCCCCTTATTATCGCGGTGCAGGCTTCCATCCGCATTTTTCAGACTCCACTCCGGCTTCTTCTCCGCCAAATACGGGTCGCGGAACGCCACGACTCTCGCAATCGTGTAAATGCCTCTCGCCTTCAAATCCGCCATCAGGGAACCGATATCTCTGATGTAGTTCTCCGACGCGCCGATCTCATTTACGGTGGGCGCATTCTCCATGGCAAAGGTAATACGTCCGTCGTCATTCTTCACATCAATGACCACAGCATTGATTTCCGTGCCGTCAATCTTATCGAGAATCCCCTGCATTCCCTCAGAACCGGCCATATATCCGGATATATAGATCCCCTTTACCTTTACCCGCTCCTTCTGCGGCTCTTCCGGTTCTGCCGCTGTCGTGACAGCCGGGATCTCTTCCGTCGTCTCCGCCGCTGTCTCTTCTGTTGTCTCCTCCGGTCCCGGCAGCTCCGAAACCGGTCTGTATTTACTGCACCCCACCAAAGCCAGAATACATACTGCCACTGTAAAAAGCCATTTCCTCATATTATACCTGTCTCTTTCTTATATGGTTTTATACTTATTGTAACATTTACTTAATATTTTACCACATTTTGTAAAATTTACAAATGTGTTTCTTTCGTGCATTATATATCAGTCATTATGTAAATTATAGTTGACATTCTATCATTTATATTATACAATAGATTTAAAGGAACAGAAAAATGGCACCGTCTGACGAGACAGACCGCGCCGTGAGTGTATTGCCGCTTACCCCTGCATCGTCTCCTGCGTCAGCGGCTTCTCAGAAAGGAGGTCCCTTTGAAAAATAAACGTATGAAGCTGGCCCGCATTGAGCGCGATTTATCGCAGGAACAGCTCGGTGAACGGGTCGGTGTCACAAGGCAGACCATCAGCATGATAGAATCCGGCAATTATAACCCCACCTTAAATCTCTGTATTGCAATCTGTAAGGAACTCGGTAAAACACTGGACGAATTATTTTGGGAGGTATCAGAATGAAATCTTTATTTGAAAAACGCATCATAGATGAGAGAATGGAACTCCAAAGCCTGAAAAACGCCAAAAAGTCCTGGAACTTTCTGCTTCTGGCGACCGGACTGTGCTTTTTGATCGAAATTTACGTCCTGAACTGGTCTTTCTATTACGTTGTGCCTCAGTGGATTGTCCTGATGACCGCGGCCATTTACAATCTCTTTCTCGACGTAAAAGACGGAAATATCTTTACGGCAGAAGCCGCTAACCGTAAATCCATATTTATCCTCTATGTCGTCAGCGCGCTGGTAACCGGAGTCTTCGTCGGATACGGTTTTTATTCGAGACACCACTGGTCGGCTGCGAAGAGTCTTTTCCTCGGAATCTTTACCTTTCTGCTGGTTTGCGGACTGATTTACCTTCTCGACCACATTTTATACCGGATTGGGAAAAAGAGGATTGAAAAGCGGGAAGAAGAGACGGAAGATGAGGATGCAACCCGGTAACCCGGTCACAGCAGAACTAAAAAATATCGCAAACCTAGAATCAGACAGTAAAATATGGACGCAATCAGGGCAGTATCAAAGCAATCAGCACAATATCTAAGCAATCAGCACAAAAATACAGCGCAGGAATGCCGTTTTAAGACTTACTCAAATCGGCATCCCCGCGCTATTTTATTTTATATCACCCTCCATGGCGGATTTCCAAACCTCCCCGCCTCCGTCGGCCATTTTAAAGCAAATGCACTGCCACAATCAGTCCGGCAAATACGATCGACACCATCGAAGTCAGTTTAATCAGAATGTTGATAGACGGACCTGACGTATCCTTGAACGGATCGCCTACCGTATCGCCCACGACCGCAGCCTTGTGTTCGGGACTGCCCTTGCCGCCATGAGCGCCGCTCTCGATATACTTTTTGGCGTTATCCCAGGCCCCGCCGGCGTTGGCCATCATGACTGCCAGCACAAATCCGGTTACCGTATTGCCTGCCAGAAGACCGGCCACTCCGTTGACACCGAGAAGAAGGCCGACCACAATGGGAATGATAACTGCAATCAGGGCAGGCGCCAGCATCAGTTTCTGAGCCGATTTGGTGCACATATCGACACAGGAGGCGTAATCCGGCTCTGCTTTCCCCTCCATCAGACCTTTGATTTCCTTAAACTGACGGCGCACCTCAATGACAATCGACTGCGCTGCCTTTCCTACCGCATCCATAGTCAGGGCGGCAAACAGGAAAGGAAGCATACCGCCGATAAACAGCCCGATAAGTACCGTGGGATTCGTAATCGAAAGATTGAGCGCAATCTCCGGGTCTATCTGATGAACCTTATCAATATAAGAGGCAATCAGGGCCAGTGCTGTCAAAGCCGCGGAACCGATTGCAAAGCCTTTGCCTGTAGCTGCGGTTGTATTTCCAAGAGAGTCAAGAGCATCCGTACGGTTACGGACTTCCGGCGGCATGTGAGTCATCTCCGCAATTCCGCCCGCATTGTCTGCAATCGGCCCGTAGGCATCGGTCGCCAGAGTAATGCCAAGGGTGGAGAGCATTCCGACAGCGGATACCCCCACTCCGTAAAGTCCAATATTAAAATCAGCCGCGCCGCCGGAACAGTAATAGCTGATCAGGACAGAGGCGCCTACGATGATGACCGGAGCTACTGTGGAAAGCATTCCCAGAGACAGGCCGCTGATAATGACCGTCGCCGCCCCCGTCTCACTGGAATCCGCCAGCTTCCTTGTGGGCTGGTACGAATCTGACGTGAAATATTCCGTAATCATGCCGATTGCCACACCTGCCACAAGGCCGGACAGAACGGCAACGTAGATCCCTTTATTGCCAGGAAGCAGAAAATGAATCACAAAGAAAGCCCCAATAACGATCAGAACCGCGCTGATGTACGTCCCCAGCCTCAATGCCTTCAGCAGATTCTTCTGAGATGCATCCTCCTTCGTTTTTACAAAAAATGTGCCGATGATAGAGGCCGCTACTCCGAGAGCCGCAAGCATCATGGGAACAGCCACTCCTCTCACGCCAAAGCCTGCCGCCACAGCAAGAGCGGAAGTGGAGACGATGGAACCGACGTACGACTCATATAAGTCTGCGCCCATCCCGGCCACATCACCCACATTGTCGCCTACATTGTCGGCGATAACAGCCGGATTTCTCGGGTCATCCTCAGGAATCCCCGCTTCCACCTTACCGACAAGGTCCGCGCCCACATCAGCGGCCTTTGTAAAAATTCCGCCTCCCACACGGGCAAACAGCGCCATACTGGAAGCGCCCATGCCGAAAGTCAGCATGTTGGCCGTAATCTGTCCAATCCGTTCTGCCTCCGGCAGAGAAGAAAATACGGTATTCAGGATAAAGTACCAGATCGTTAAGTCTAAAAGTCCCAAGCCGACCACAGTAAAGCCCATAACAGACCCGGCTGAAAAAGCCACCTTCAGACCTTTATTTAAACTCTGGGAAGCGCCCTGCGCCGTCCGGCAGTTTGCCATCGTAGCGGTTCTCATCCCAATAAAACCGGACAGGCCGGAGAAAAAGCCACCGGTCAGAAAAGCGAATGGCGTAAAGAAACTCAAAAAGCCGCCAAAGGCCATCAACAGTAAAATTACGAAAACGACAGCAAAAAATATCCCGACACCGAGGTACTGCCGCCTCAAATAGGCGCCGGCCCCTTTCCTTACAGCAGTAGAAATTCGAACCATTTCTGCACTGCCTTCCGACTGGTTTTTCACCCGCATATACATGCAGGCGGCAAAAATCAGAGCGGCTAATGAACCAACTGCTACGACATACATAACGTTCATGGTTTCCCCTCCTTATACCAGTGACTTGTTGAAAGTGTTTACATACATCTTTATTATAGTTCTTTATATGGGCAAATTCAACAAATATGCAGAAATATTAATTGGATTGGTGAAAATGGGGTTCTCCCCCGGACGCGAAAACCGTTTGCCTTCCGGCTCCTGCCATGTTATACTTCATTTAAGGAATATTTCATCATTCTCTGACAGATGACAGTTCTTTTATGAGAACCCGAATCATCGTCATCACAATCTGTCTATCAGATTTTCTGCTGCCATTTTGGCATCTGATGTTTCTGTCCATCCGGACCAAGACATCCCACTATCAAATATATCTATCATATGAAATCAAGCAGAACTATTGTCTGTCGCATCAAATAATATTATAATGAGGATAGAGGTTCTCATATAGCTTGGGATTGGAGGCTATATGGAAAAGGCTCAGCCAGACAGCAATCCGGCTACAGAGTCAAAAGCTTCAAAGGAAACCGTCGTACCGGCTGTCATACCTGATAATCTGCCGTTAGAGGACATGGTCATGAAGCAGGCCATGCAGTATTTTGGAGAAGAACTTCTCCCATTTTTAGGCATCCATCAGAAAATGGCGCTCATCACACCAACCGAACAGATCTACTTAGAAGCCCGCAGATGGAATGAGGATTACAATTTCACGGCAGAGGATGGGTCATGGCATCATTTTGAATTTGAAAGCGATGCTTTATCGGTTGAGGATTTACGCCGGTTCCGGGGGTATGAGTCGGTCATCAGCTATACGTATCACGTGCCGGTTACGACGTATGTTATCTGTTCTTCAACTGTCCGGCACATCCGCAGCGTCTTAAGAGAAGGGATCAATACTTATCGGGTTAAAATCATCCGCTTAAAAGACTGGAATGCGGATCAGCTGTTTCAAAAGCTGTTTCAGAAGAAAGAGCGCGGGGAAATGCTGGGCCGTGATGACTTAATTCCGCTTCTGGTATCCCCCCTGATGTCGGGTTCCATGTCAGTCGCAGACAGAATCATCGAGGGAAGCCGTATTTTACAGACTTC
>CAUEKH010000089.1 GCA_959018155.1 uncultured Hungatella sp. | reverse complement strand
GGAGGCTTAAGAATGTGCTGTCTCACAGGCAGATGGAGGATGATGACGTCATCATTCCGCCCAGCTACCGGGAGAACACGAAGGATCAGGCGGTTCTCTATATTCTGGCAGGATTGCTGCTTGGGGCCGCGGTCATTTTCTTTCTGGTCATGCCTGCCAATACCAAGTCCATCAATGTAAAGCACAATCAGGAGATGCTAAAATACAGCGAGCAGCTGATTCAGGCCAATCAGAGGGCGGCAAGCCTGGAAGAAGAAATGACGGCCCTCATGACGGGGAAGAAGACGGCGGTGGATTCACTGGCCGCGGTGACGAATGACAGTGACAGTGTGCTGGCTCAGTACAAGAATATCATCAATATTCTGAATGCGTACAGGAATGATAATTTTACAGAGGCCGTGAAGATTTATTCTGACTTGAATATGGCGCTTGTCACCTCGCCGGAGGTGATTGCCATTGTCGATGAAATCAGGGCGGATATGGAGGCCCGGGGCTGTCCGGTCTTAGAGGGACTGGGCGATGAGGCGCAGGCGGCCGGCGATACCGAGACGGCTCTCAATTACTATCAGAAGTGTTTAAATATCAATCCCAATTACTGGAATGGCAAATTCAAGATGGCAGTCATCTATAAAGGGATGAATCAGAAAGAAACGGCAAATGAGATGTTTACGGACATCATAAATAACAGCAACGATGAAGAACTGACCGCTCAGGCGAAGACAGAACGCGGGTTCTGACGGACAGGAAAAAGACACGACAGAAGAGGAATCTTTTGTTGTGTCTTTTTTTGTTGAAGACGGTGACCTGTGCGCGGAACTTGCAGGTTATCGTTGGATTAAGGAATGGAGGTAGATTGGGTATGAGCAAACCACTGTTTACATATGAGGCTGAAGGACACGTATTAATCGTCCATCTGCCGCGGGAACTGGATCACCATAACTGTATGGGGCTCAAATGCGAGACGGATCTGATCCTTGCGGAAAATTACATCCGGCGGATTGTATTTGATTTTTCTGATACGGATTTTATGGATTCTTCCGGAATCGGAGTGCTGTTAAACCGGTACAAGCAGATGGCTTTAAGCGGCGGGACCGTGACCATCTATGGGGCGAAAGCCCAGGTCCTGCGGATTATGAAGATGGGCGGTATTTTAAAATTAATGAAAGTATTCGACTCAAAGGAAGACGCAGTCGCGGGTTAAGGAGGAAAGTATGTTAGAAGAAATGAAACCAGAAGTGTTGAGAATGGAAATTGAAAGCCTTTCGAGAAACGAGGAATTCGCCAGGGTTGTGGTATCTGTCTTCATGGCCCGGATGAATCCCACGCTGGAGGAACTCGATGATGTGAAGACAGCCGTTTCGGAGGCGGTGACAAACGCCGTTATCCACGGTTATCAGGGCAGGGGCGGAATCATTTACTTGGAGGTGGTGATCTGCGGCCAGGAGCTGACTGTGGTAGTAAAAGACACGGGAGTCGGAATCTGCGATATCAAACAGGCCATGGAACCCATGTTTACCACGGATCCGGAGGGAGAACGTTCAGGCATGGGATTCTCCTTCATGGAAGCGTTCATGGATGAGGTAAAAGTCGAATCGGAACCGGGAGCCGGGACGGTAGTGACCATGAAAAAGAAGATTAGCGGGTGATCCTTATGGATGAGACCATGAGATTGATTGAAATGGCTCACGAAGGAGATAAAGCGGCGAGAGACAGACTGGTCACGGAAAATATGGGGCTGATTTGGAGCATTGTCCGAAGATTTACAGGAAGGGGATATGAACCGGAGGATTTATTTCAGATAGGAAGCATCGGCTTAATGAAGGCCATCGACAAGTTCGATTTATCGTATGATGTAAAATTCTCCACCTATGCGGTCCCCATGATAACAGGCGAGATTAAGAGATTTTTAAGGGATGACGGCATGATCAAGGTCAGCCGGTCCATCAAGGAGATGGGGCTGAAGGTGAAAAATGTGAGGGAGGCGCTTCTGTATTCCTTAGGCCGGGAGCCAACCATCGAGGAGATCGCCGGGGAAATCGGGACGAGCAAAGAGGAAGTGGCTGCTTCTATTGAGGCGGGAGCGGAGGTGGAATCGCTCTATCGGACGGTCAACAACAGCGAGGAAAACAGCCTGCTTTTGATAGATAAGATCGAGGAGGAGAATTCCGCGGAGGAGGAACTGTTAAATCAGATGGTGCTTCGGGAACTTTTCACTGCTCTTTCCGATAAGGATCGGGAAATTATTATCAGAAGATATTATTATAATGAAACACAGAGTCAGATTGCGGCCAGACTTGGCATTTCCCAGGTCCAGGTCTCGCGCCTTGAAAAAAAGATTTTAAAGCAGATGCGCGAAAAAATTTAGAATAAAATACAGCGTACGGCTCATACTAGCTTTGAAAGCGAAAGAAAAGGATGTGAGCACGTATGGAATTTATCAAACACAAACTTGGGATTGCATTCCTTATTTTATGTCTGATCGCTGTGGCTGCGGTGATCTGGTACCTGGTAGCTTCAATGCCCGACGGCGGAGAAATGTCCGGCACGCTGGTGGAAGGCGTGGCAAAAATGGGGGTGGTGGGGCTGTGAGCAAAACCGTTTACTTAAATATCAGCCAGATTACGGAGGTCCATCACAAGGATATCCAGTTGAAGGATGTGGCGGATGTGTACTGTGACGACTCGGCCATCATGAATAAATGCAATGCCATGCGCATTAAAACCATTCATTCCGATAAGAATAAGCGGTACGTGGAAAATGCTCTTGATGTCATAAAAAAGCTGATGGAGATGGACTCAACCCTGCAGATCAACAATGTGGGAGAGGTGGACTATATCATTGATTACCACCATCCGAAATCCCCCCACTGGACGTGGCAGTGGATTAAAACCATATTCGTCTGCATCATCTGTTTCTGCGGAGCCTCATTTGCCATTATGACATTTAACAACGATGTCAGTGTGGCTGATGTTTTTAATGAAATCTACCGGATTATCATGGGGACGGAATCCAGCGGCTTTACCGTCCTGGAGGTGAGTTACTCCGTGGGGCTGGCGCTGGGAATCATCGGATTCTTCAACCATTTTGCGAAGATCAAAATCAACACGGATCCGACCCCGCTGGAGGTGGAGATGCGGCTCTATGAGGATAACATCAGCAAGACCCTGATCCAGAATGACGGGAGAAAGGAGTCGGACATTGATGTTACTTAAAAATGTGTTCCTGGCATTCATCGGGCTCAGCGCCGGCGGCGTTATTGCAGCCGGCGTTTTTGCATTTCTGGCTATCATCGGCGTATTTCCGAGACTCATCGGCAAGACCCATACGAAGGAGCACATTTTCTTATATGAGACGGTCATCATCGTTGGTGGTGTCCTGGGAAATGTGTCCGATCTATATGAATTTCCTGTCCATTTTGGCGGAAATTTATTCCTCGGAGTCTACGGGCTGGCCGTGGGAATTTTTGTGGGCTGTCTCGTCATGTCCCTGGCGGAGACGCTGAAGGCCCTGCCCGTCATCAACCGCCGGATCCATCTGGCCGTTGGGCTTCAGTATGTAATTCTCTCCATCGGAATCGGAAAACTTATCGGCGCCCTCATCTATTTCACAGGAAATTTTGGACAGTAGGAGAGCGCGAAGAATCGGAGGTAAAGAATGGAAATCAACAAGAAAGCGTATGAGAAATACGTAAAGGAAGTAACACCCACCCACAACAAGTGGCTGGGGCTTGTGAAGGCATTTATCACGGGCGGTATCATCTGCACCATTGGACAGCTTGTGACGACATGGTTTATGAACAGCGGCATGGAGAAGGAGACGGCGGCCTCCTGGACGCTTCTCGTCCTGATTGCCTCAAGCGTTATCTTAACCGGACTCAATATCTACCCGCAGATTGTTAAATTCGGAGGCGCCGGGGCGCTGGTGCCTATCACCGGATTTGCCAACTCGGTGGTGGCGCCTGCGGTGGAATTTAAGCCGGAAGGGCAGGTATTCGGTATCGGCTGCAAAATTTTCACGATTGCAGGTCCGGTAATTCTGTACGGGATATTAAGTTCCTGGCTTCTCGGCATTGCCGCGTACGTGCTGAAGGCCTTTGGACTCATATAAGGAGGTAACTATGCAGGCAGGAAAAGCAAGTATCAGATTTGAGGAGCCGCCGATCATTGAGAGTATGGCGTCTATTGTAGGAAAGAAGGAGGGGGAGGGGCCGTTAGGAAGTCTCTTCGATGTGGTGGAACAGGACGATATGTTCGGCGCCGACACATGGGAGCAGGCGGAGAGCGCTCTTCAGAAGCAGACCGCGGATTTGGCGATTGAGAAGGGAGATATCAGAAAAAAGGATATCCGGTATTTATTTGCCGGCGACCTGCTGGGGCAGCTGATTGCCACCTCCTTCGGAACGGTAGATTTGGAAATCCCTCTGTTTGGCTTATACGGAGCCTGCTCTACCATGGGCGAGGCGCTGAATTTAGGCGCGATGACCGTGGCGGGCGGGTTTGCTGACAAAGTGATAGCCATGGCTTCCAGCCATTTTGCCACGGCGGAGAAACAGTTTCGATTTCCTCTGGGGTACGGCAACCAGCGGCCATTTTCAGCCACCTGGACCGTGACCGGCTGCGGGGCGGTGGTGCTGTCGAAGAATAAGAAAGAGGGGATTGCGGCCGTCACCGGAATCACCACGGGACGCATGGTCGATATGGGAAGTAAGGATTCCATGAACATGGGGGCCGCCATGACGCCGGCTGCTTTCCATACGATCCAGCAGAATTTTGAGGATTTTGGAGTGGATGAGACGTATTACGACAAAATCATCACCGGCGATTTAGGCGAGATTGGCCGGACCATCCTTCTCGATTTTATGAAAAATAAAGGTCATAATCTGGAAGAAATCCACACGGACTGCGGAATCGAGATATTCGACAAGGAGACGCAGGACACTCACGCAGGCGGCAGCGGCTGTGGCTGTTCCGCCTCGGTGCTCTGTTCCTATATCCTGCCGAAAATTAAGGAGGGGACGTGGAAACGGGTTCTCTTTGTGCCGACAGGGGCGCTGCTCTCCACAGTCAGCTTTAATGAAGGGCAGACGATCCCGGGAATTGCCCATGGAGTGATGATCGAGCATATAGGATAAGGAGGAGAATTTATGGAATTTGTAAAAGCGTTTCTTGTGGGCGGTGTCATCTGCACCCTGGTCCAGATTCTCATGGACAATACGAAGCTGATGCCTGGAAGGATTATGGTTCTTCTCGTGGTGACCGGGACGATTCTCGGGGCTTTAGGCATCTACCAGCCTTTTGCCGACTGGGCCGGAGCCGGTGCGACCGTGCCGCTACTCGGCTTTGGCAACACCCTCTGGAAAGGGGTGTGGAAGAGTATCGGAGAGGACGGATTTCTGGGAATCTTCGAGGGCGGTTTTACCGCAAGCGCGGTGGGAATATCGGGAGCACTCATATTCGGGTATATCGGCTCTCTGATATTTAAACCGAAGATGAAGAAATAGAATGGAATGAGTGGCTGCAATTTGTAAAAACGGATGAAGATTAAAAAGGAAGCAGGGAAATTAAAAATTCTCTGCTTCCTTTTTGGCTGTTTATCAGTTGTGAGCCTTTTGTTTCGTTTGATTTACTGGCTGCCAGGCGGCGCCCCGCCACTTATCGGCTTCTGAAACGGGCCTGTCCCGCTGTTTCCGCCATTTCCATTATTTCCACTATTTCCACCGCTTCCGCCATTTCCGCTATTTCCGTTATGTCCATTGTTTCCACTGTTGTTTGGTATATATCCTGGCCCGTACGGAATGGAACCCGGCGCTACAGTCTCCGGCACGTCACCGCTTTCTGACGGTGGTATGATTACGGAGGACTCTGTGTGGAGGGTACAGTACCCAGGCATGGCGAATACGGAATCATCGGTTCCGCCTTCCTCGCCGGCTGGCAGCGCCATGAATACTGCGGTGGTCCGTTCCGGACAGAATGGGGTAGGCAGCGCATGGGATTCTGCACAGACCGTGGCCCGGATATGGTTGTTGCAGACCTCGGTCGGTACGGTTCCTTTTGCAAAATACTCGGTGTAGACTGCATTTCCCCTCGGGTCGTTGGTACAGACGCCGGATACCGGCAGCTTTCCTGATTTCCGGCAAATCTGTGCGGTTTCCACGCTGTCAGGCGGTGTAAATCCCGGGTCGGACATGCCCTCGTGAACACGCGTCATGATTTTCCTCCAGATTGGCTTGTGGAAGGAGGTACCTCCATTCTTTGCAGTCAGTTTCTGGTTGTTATCACAGCCGGCCCAGATTCCTGCGGTGTAATAAGGGGTAAAACCGACGAACCAGATATCATTGTTGTTGGAAGTCGTTCCGCTCTTTCCTGCATTGGACATGCCGGGAATATTGGCAGCCGGGCTGGTAGAACTTGGTCCGGCGCCCGGGCGGGCGAATTTCCGGCTGCTCTCCATGGAATCAGCCAGGGCGTCCGTTAAGAGGAACGCAGTGGAATCCTTCAGAACGCGGTGCGTCTCAGGCGTATTGTCAATCAGGACTTTGCCGTCATGGTCAATAATCTTCGTAAAGAAAATTGGTTTCGTGTAAACACCGCCGTTGGCGATTGTCGCATAGGCAGCGGTCAGTTCTAAGTTGGAGACGCCGTCTGTGATGCCTCCCAAAGCCAGCGCCGCGTTATAGTCGGTATCTGTAAGGCTTGTGATACCGAAATTCTTCGCGTATTCCGCGCCAAGCTGCGGGGTGACAGTCTCCATCAGACAGCGCACCGCCACAATGTTCATAGAATAAATGATACCGTCGCGGATGCTGGAATATCCCTGATAGCCGGAACTGTACCAGTTGCGGAACGTCTTCGTTCCAACGGTATAAGGCGCGTCATAGTAGACGGTTCCCAGCGTAGCGCCGCACGTGTCGATCGCAGGCGCGAAAGCGGTCAGTACCTTGAACGTGGATCCGGGCTGTCTCAGCGTATTGCTGGCCCGATTCAGAGTCAGGCTGGCAGTCTTTTCGCCGCGTCCGCCGCTCAATGCCTTTACCTCTCCGGTCTTCTGGTCCATGAGGACGAAGGAAGCCTGAGGCTGAAGCGTTTTGTGAAGGCTTTCACCGATAATCTGATCGCCTTCCTTCAAAATACTGGCTTTGTAATTTTCAATATCAGCGTTGATTTCGTCTTCGCTGTCGTAGAGTCCGTCGTAGGTGGAATTCCCTTTTTGACGGTGCCAGCTTTTTATACTTTCTTCGGAATAGTGGGTGGTGGTGCCATCCGAACCGGTGACTGACAGCCGGTATTCAATGGAATAGCGGGCCGCCTTATAATTGTCCGGATTATTGATTTCCTCATCCACAATTGCCTGAATTACCGGATCCTGGGTGGTGTAAATGGACAGGCCGCCGCTGAATAACATGTTGTGCGCCTGCGTTGTCGTATATCCCAGTTTCTCCTTCATGGTTTCCTGCACCTGTTCCACCAGCTCGTCAGTAAAGTAGCTGTATGGGGTGGAGGATTCCTTGGTGATAATCTCTACATCCTGGATTCTGGCGTAGACATCGTCGGCCAGCGCCTCTTCCAGTTCGTTGCGCTCGATTTTTCCCTGGTCATACATGTATTGCAGGATGACCTTGCGCTTCTCCGCGTTGGCTTCCTTACCCGTGATGGGGTTGAATTTGGAAGGGTTCTGGGTGATTCCCGCTAAAACCGCGCACTCCGACAGCGTTAAATCCGACACATCCTTGTCAAAATACCTTCTGGCCGCAACCTTGACGCCCAGGGAATTCTTTCCTAAGTTAATTGTATTTAAATAATTGGTGATAATCTGCTCTTTCGACATGGCGGCGTCCAGCTTGACAGCCAGATACCATTCCTGCATCTTTCGTTCGAGGCGCTCTCCGAAGCTCTTTTCCATACCACCGCCAAATACGCTGTTCTTAATCAGCTGCTGAGTGATTGTGCTTCCGCCGCCGGCAGTGGAATCCCCGGTTAAAACGCCTTTGACTGCACGCATAATGGAACGCAAATCAATTCCGTTATGATCCCAGAAACGGGCATCCTCGTACGCCACGAACGCGTCAATCAGATGCTTTGGCAGTTCGTCGTAGGTGGCTTCTTCACGGTTGGATCCTTCCATTACCAGCGTCTCAATGACATTGCCGGCGCTGTCGTAAACCGTGGTTGCGTACTCGTTGGGGACTATCGTTGCAATATCGACATCAGGAGCATTGTCTATGATTCCTTTTACCATGCCAAATCCGATACTGCCTGCTACTGCAATGCAGAAGACACACAGTACGAACAGACTCTTTAAAAAGGTGAGGATAACTCTGCTGGTATATTTCCTGCCTTTTGAATTGACGGATTTTATCGTTTTCTCCGTCTCACGTTTGCCATAGTTCATAGGAAACCTCCTTTACCGATTCATTATACCAGAGATTGAAATGCAATTCAACACTTACCAGTTTTGGAAGAAAGTGGGGGTTTTATACCTTATAATTTGGAATAGGGATAAGAGTGTGGGGAAGGGAGACCCGGCCGGGAGGGTTACGCGCGGGGGGCGGGGCGCTTTCTGGTGGTTTG
>CAUEKH010000088.1 GCA_959018155.1 uncultured Hungatella sp. | reverse complement strand
AGACACTCTCCTTTAAATGGAGAATTGGAGGATTTTGACGCAAAACCATCCACTGTCCACTCCTCATCCGGGTCAAAAATCACCAGATCCGCGGGTTTTCCCGCCTCTATGAGGCCGCAGTCCAAATGATACAGCTTCGCCGGGTTGAGGCTCATTTTCTCCATTAACTGAAGAAGTGTTAAATGACCCGTACGCACCAGGTTTGTGACAGCCAGCCCCAGGGCCGTTTCCAGACCAATGATGCCGCTGGGCGCTTCGGTAAGAGGTTTCTCCTTCTCCTCTTTGCTGTGAGGGGCGTGATCTGTGGCAATCATATCGATGGTCCCGTCTTTTAATGCCTCGATAATTGCCTGCCTGTCGGCTTCTGTTCTCAGAGGCGGATTCATTTTCGCGAGGGCGCCGTGCTTTAAAACAGCCTCCTCGGTCAGGGTGAAATGGTGGGGCGTGACCTCAGCCCAGACATTGGCGCCCAGCTGCTTTGCCGCCCTTACCATCGAGACCGCGCCGGCCGAGCTGATGTGCTGGATATCGACAGCGGCGCCGGTATGGTACGCGATCATGCAGTCGCGGGCGACGAGGGAGTCCTCGGCCACTGCCGGGGAACCATAGATGCCAAGCTTTTCGGAGACATTTCCATGGTTGATTCCATTATTGACGATAAAAGATGGGTCCTCCTCGTGGAAACTCAATGGGAGGTCGAGGCGCGCTGCCTCTTCCATAGCGGCTTTCACCAGCTTTCCGTCCATCAGCGGGATTCCGTCGTCGGTAAATCCGGCCGCGCCATGAGCCTTCAGCGCCTCCATATCGGTCAGTTCCTTCCCCGCCAGCCCTTTTGTCACTGCCGCAGCCGAGAGGACGTGAATTCCTGTCTTTCTTCCTTCTTCCAGAACGTAGTCGAGCGTGTCCACGTTATCTACCGGCGGCTTCGTGTTGGCCATACAGACAACCGTGGTAAATCCGCCCCTTGCCGCAGCCGCAGCCCCGGTGTGGATATCTTCCTTGTAGGTCAGACCTGGATCGCGGAAATGGACATGGACATCCACCAGCCCCGGCGCCGCGACAAGGCCGGTTCCGTCGATCACGGTTGCGTCAGCCGCAGCATTTTTCTCAGCCGACGTTAAAATCCTGCTGCCTTCCGCCGGAGTGGCTTCAGACGCATCTTTTTCTTCTACCTTAATGATCTCCCCATTCTCGATGGTGAGATCGGCAATTGTGTCCTTCTGATTTCCAGGACTGACGACCCGGATATTCTGTATCACTATCATGTTAAATTCCTCCTGTACCAGCTTTTATGAATCTGTCTTTTCACTCATATCAAAAGTATTTTCACTATGAGTGAAGTTTAACACAAACAGCAGAAAGGGGCAACAGGTATGGAAGAAGTTGCCCGCTTTCTGCGTGTTTCTGTCTGTCTCTGAACGCTGCTTTTTACTTTTCCGGGTTCAAATCAGCGATGGCATTTACAAAAACAGACAGCAGTTCTAAAAGCCACGCTTTTGACTTCTCGCTGCACTGATTCAGGAGCCAGATTACCTGCTGCTCATCGGTAAGTCCCGGGGCCAGTCCGTATTTTTTCCCATGGATGACGCCATCCATGGATATGCCGAGAAATGATGTCAGAACCACAAAAAGTTCTAATGACATGGACCGGGTGCCATTTTCAATTTCCTGGTAATACTCTTCGTCCACTTCCAGTTCTGCTGCCACTTCCTCTGTGGAAAGTCCCAGTTCTTCCCTTCTTTCCCTGATTCTCTGTCCGGTCAGAATTTTATCATATACCATTTTCTCCTCCTCCTTCGTTTTAAATGGTTTTTGGCGTTGCGTACCATATGGTACTAATTATTATTATCGTACCGGGCAAAATCAAAACTGCTGGTAATTTTTTCACGCGATGGGATTATCAGGGTTAGAAGCGCTTATTTCATATAAAAAGAAGCAACCGGACAGCTCTCAAAGGAAATCCCCCTGAGCAGTTCGTGTTGCTTCTTATCTGTTATTTTACCGTATGAAGTTCCTGTCCCCAAATCAAATCCATGCCGAATCCTGGCGTGTCCGGAACCGTCAGCCTGCCCTCTCTCAGCAGATAGCCGCCAAAGTCAACGCCTTCTGTCTCATCGAGAACGCCTTCTACCGTCGGGGTATGGGCGTAAGCGGCAGCGATGGTCGCAGAATAATGGGTCTTTACTTTTAATCCCCAGTTGTGAGGGGATATTTTAATATTTTTCCGGGCCAGTTCCGGTAAAATCCGTCTCCATCTCGTAAAACCATAGCCCGCCACATCCATCTGGATGACGTCCAGGACACCGGCCTCTGCCATGGCAATGAGGGCCGGAACATCAGGATCGGCCTCGCCGTCCGCAATCATGGTCTGAGGGGATTTTTCCTGTAAATACGCTTTCAGCCGCTTATCGTCCTCCATATTTTCAATAAATGGTTCCTCAATCCAGTACAGCCCGCAGTCTGCCACCGCGTCTATATACTGTTTCATCGTTTCGAGGGGATATACGCTGTTGGCATCCACCATCAGTTTTGCGTCAGGATAATATTCACGTACCATTCTCGTGACCTCAATGTCGCGCTTCAACCCGTTTTTCCAGTCCATCCATTTGGGTGCGCGGCCTATTTTCAGCTTAAAATCGCGGTAGCCCAACGCATAATCCGCCTCACACTCCTCCAGGATTCCTTTCAGGCCCCGCGGATTACTGTCCGGGCTGATATCGTCGAATAGGATTGCGCCGTCATAGCAGCTTACCGGATTATCCCCTTCTGCGCCAAGCATACGGAATACCGGTATTCCCATGATTTTTCCGGCCAGATCGTGAAGGGCGAAATCGTAGGGCATCATCGAATCCACTGTGACGCCCGCCGACGGTGAAAAAACTTCCGATACCGTTTTCCCCAGTAAGAGAGAGTCGGTGGCTGTGTCCGCAGCATAAGGGTTACCGGGACAGTACCCCCAGCCCTTTGCGCCTTTCTCTGTGAGCAGTTCCTTTACCAGGAACTCTTCCCCATATCCATGTTCCCCGCGGAAGGAATTCTTTCCATTTAACCGGGTGTAACGGTTTCTGATTTTTAATGTTCTGATTTCGGCAATTTTATGGTACGCAAGTTCCTCTGCGTTATATTCGTCAAATATCATCATTTCTCCTGTCTGCCCGCTATCCCAATGGGCTGAAGCCGGGTGGCCGTTAGGGCCGCGGCGGGCATATTCTATTGACTTTTCAGTATTTATCTGCTTATCCCTTTAGTCCGGAAGTGGCGATCCCCTCTACAAAATACTTCTGGAGGCAGAAGAATATCACAACACACGGAAGGACGGCAATCAGCGACATGGCCAGAATATTTCTCCAGACAATGGCAGTAGTCGTGTCAAGCGCCATCCGAAGTCCCAGAGATACCGTATATTTTGATACGGAGCTGATGTAGATGTACTGCTGGAAGAAATCATTCCAGGTCCAGATAAACTGGAAAATAGCGGCTGAGATAACAGCCGGTTTGCTTAACGGCACAAGGATAGAAATTAAAATTCTGATGGAAGAACAGCCGTCAATTCTGGCCGCCTCGTCCAGTTCTCTGGGAATTCCGCGGAAAAACTGGATAAACATATAGACAAAGAAGGAAGAAGTTCCCAGGGCCGCCGGAATCCAGAATACCTTGTAGTCGTCAATCCAGTTCAGCTTGACGAACAGTAAATAACGCGGAATCAGAAGGACGGAACCCGGCATCATCATTAAAGCCAGCATCAGCGGAAAAAGAATATTTTTTCCCGGAAATTCAAAACGGCTGAAGCCGTAAGCTGTAATTAAGCTGGAAAGAATCGTGAGGATAACCGTAGGAACCACAACTTTGAAAGAATTCCAGAGATAGGTGCCGAATCCAATCTGTCCGGATCCCTTCCAGCCTTCGGTATAGCCGTCGACAAGAAATTCCTTTGGCAGAAGTCTCAGTGTGCCGAAAATCTCCTGATTGGATTTAAAGGTTCCAAAGAACATATAAACCAGCGGGAACACCAGCAGGATTCCTACAAAAATCAGGATTATGTATTTCAAAAAGATACCGATTATTTTTTTGTTTTTCATACCGCTGCTCTCCCCTTAATCATCGTAGAATACCCATTTTTTAGAAGTAATAAAGATGAATGCCGTGGCAAACATGATAACGGCAAACAGGATCCAGGAAAGGGCGCTGGCGTATCCCATCTTGAAATTAGTAAACGCCTCTTTATAAATCTTGATTCCATAAAGGTAGGTCGCCTTGTTGGGGCCGCCCTTCGTCAAAATAAACGCGGTAGAGAATTCCTGGAAGCAGCCGATCGCCTGCATTAGCAAATTAAACAGCATAATCGGCGAGATCATCGGCAGCGTAATGTGAAGGAAGTTCTTCCAGTAGCCGGCGCCGTCAATCTGTGCCGACTCATATAAAGATCGCGGAACATTTTTGAGGGCTGCCAGGAATAAGACCATGGAGGAACCGAACTGCCAGATCGGGATGATACATACCGTAAAGAGAGCCATTTTCGGGTTGCCAAGCCAGTTGACACCTTCCCCGCCGAGCATCCCGATAATCTCGTTGATCACACCCTGTTTCTGGAAAATAAAGCGCCAGACTATTGAAATTGCAACGCTGCTTCCGAAGATGGAAGGCAGATAGTAAAGGGTCCTGAAGGCATTGATGCCTTTGATATCCGAACTCAACAGCATCGCTATCAAAAGGGCAAATAAGACACGGCCCGGCACTGCCATCAGGACGTATTTCAGCGTGACCGTGGCATTGGTCCAGAAATCCCTGTCTTTCGTAAAAATATTGAGGTAATTTTGCAGGCCGACAAAATTCATGGTATCGGCCATGGTTTTATCCGTAAAAGATAAGATGAGAGAATAGATAAAGGGATAAAGCTGAAAAATCAGTACACCAATCAGCCAGGGAATCAAATAAATCAACCCCTGAAAATCTCTCACAGAATATCGTCTCACTCTTCCTGATTTCATCATTTATGCTCCGTTTCTTTTAAGAACGGAGGAACTTTACGCTCCTCCGTCACACTCGTCTCTCTACTGTTCAAAATTTCCTTTCAGTTCTTCCACCTTATCGGTCATCAGTCTCACAATCTCGTCTGCCGCTTCTTCCGGGGTGAAGTCACCGTAGTATAATGCACTCAGCATATCATTTTCAATCGACTCGATCTCAGCATTGGTGCTGATGATATTCTGTCCCATGCCGCCCTTGTGATCCTGTGCAAAATCGGCAATTTTCTTTAAGTCAGGATCCAGCTTGCCGTTGGCCACCATCATATCTAAGCCCTTCTCAGTTGCCGGTATCGAACGGCACATGCCTAATGTCTCGATTGCCTTATCATTGTTGAAGAAGTACTCAACAAATGCCAGCGCCTCCTCAAGATGTTCACTCTTCGCATTGACTGCCAGCATATTGGTCGGACGAAGGACAATTCCCGTGTTCTCGGCTTCGCTGTCGCCAAGCGCTTCCAGACATGCCAGATCGCCTTCTGGCAGGGAGGCCTTAAAGGAATCATAGCCGGCGCCAAATTCCGGGCAAATAACAATTTGATTATTCAGCCATAACGGGCTTTCCGCAGGTACCTGGATTTCAATTGTCTCATCGTATGGCTGCATCACGCCCTCTTTATATAAATCCTCAATGTAGGTATAAGTCTTTACCAGATCTTCCTTCGTAAAACCGAGGGTATAATCATCTTCTACCAGTTTCTTTCCGGTCATGTTAAATAAATACGGTTCAAAGACGTACCGTGTCAGATTATATGGGTAGAGCAGGTAGGCACTCTCATCCTGAGCATGTACTTTCTTTCCTTCCTCCATCAATCGATCCCAGGTAAAATGCTGTGTCAAATCTACTCCGTATTTTTCTGCGGCCGCTTTATTGCCGAACAGGCCGGTAAAATTAACGCCGCATGGAAGTCCAATCAAACGGCCGTCCGTGGAGGTGATACCTGCTAAC
The DNA here is from genome assembly GCA_959018155.1 of uncultured Hungatella sp. Classification (GTDB taxonomy): domain Bacteria; phylum Bacillota; class Clostridia; order Lachnospirales; family Lachnospiraceae; genus Hungatella. Next base: position 2,654 of record CAUEKH010000088.1, on the reverse strand, counting down.
AATCCCTCTGAAAATCCGCTTAAATCGACGCCATCCTGATTGTTGAAATCCACAAAATCATCGGTTCTCCAGAGTGCCTCTAAGAAAGCATAATCAATCTGAATAATATCCGGCGCCGTTCCCGCGGCAAGCTGTGTCGTCATCTTCTCCAGATAACCATCCCAGCCACTGTATTCCCCCTCGATAACAACGTTGGGATTCTCTGTATGGTACTGGTCTAACAGCGCCAGCGTTGCCTCATGGCGTTCTTCCCCGCCCCACCAGGAAAAGCGCAGCTTTGTCTCCCCTGTCTTGGCAGCCTCCTGGGTCGTCTGGGCCGTTGTAACATTCTCCCCTTTTGTGCTCTCTTCCGGCTGGGCTTTTTTACCACAGCCGCTGGCTGTAAGAACCATGAGTGCAGCAAGTCCTGCAGCCGCAATCCTTTTTCCTGCTATTTTTCCGATTTTCTTTCTCATTTTCTCTCTTCTCCCATCTGTGCCGCTTTCTATGCGCCACTCTCAATCTCATTTCCATTCCGTATCAAATCGCGCTATCTGATGGTCCTAATTATATCATTTGCCATTTTTAATGAACACTTCCTGTCTTTACAGAAAGTATCAAATCTATAGACAGCCACCCCTCATTTTTTAACTAATTTATCATTTCATAACTTTTCAGGAGGAAACCTGGCGGATTATCAGTTGAATTCTGAATTTATATCCTTTATACTGGTTACGCAGCAAACAGACATCGAGTGATACTGAGAGATAAGGGGGATTTGTCATGTATCGGTTTATTCTGGTGGAGGACGACTATAATATACGCATGGGGCTCAGTAATTTTTTTCCATGGAACAGCCTTGGTTTCCAGTTAATCAAAAGCTTCGAAAACGGGAAGAAGGCCCTGGATTTTCTGCGCGTCAATAAAGTGGATGTGGTTTTGACCGATATCAGAATGCCTGTGATGGACGGACTCAGTCTGGCCAGAGAGTTAAAAGCCATTTCCCCGGACACACTCGTTATCTTCTTAAGCGCCTATCGGAGTTTCGAGTACGCACAGGAGGCCCTCGATTACGGCGTGCGCAATTACATTGTAAAATCTACGAAATATGATGATTTAATCAAAATTTTCGAGAAAATCCGAAATGATCTCAACTCCAGAAATCAGGCTGAACCCCACAGAATGTCTGCGGAACCGCGGATCGACAACAGAATTATCAAGCAGGTCATCGAAATGATAGACGCCGATATTACAAAGGCTTCCCTCCAGTATCTGGCGGAAGCCATGCAGATTAATCCGGTTTATCTAAGCCGGTTTTTCAAGGAAAAAACAGGGATTAATTTTTCCGACTATCTGTTGAAGAAGAAGATGGAGACTGCCTCGAAGCTGTTGAAAGAAACGAGCTACAGCATCTACGAAATCAGTGAATTGGTGGGGTACAGCAATGATAAGAATTTTTCCAGAGCATTTAAAAAATATTACGGCGTTCCGCCGACCGGATTCAGACACTGCCCGGAAGAACAGCCATAACTCATTTTCTTTATTCAGTGGGCGTTCCCGGTCTGTCCATCGGAACTATTTTTTCCGCACACTTTTTACCACCCTGCTGTGCACACTCGTCCCGGTCTTTCTCCTTGGTATGATTATTACGGCAATGATGATACGCAATCTCAACAGGACCGCGGCCGACAGCAACTATAATATTCTGTCCCAGTTTCAGTCAGGCGTGGAAAATATCATCAATGAAGTCAATTACATGAATATCCAGATTTCCGTGAATTCCAATGTGTACAGTCTGCTAAAAAAAACTCTGACCACGGAAAATTATAATTCTTATGTCTCAAAGCTTCAGCCCACGATCAATTCCTACCTGATTCCGCTGATTGCCACGCGGGACTATATTGATTCCATGTACATTTACATGGATAATTCCTACAACCGTTTTATTTCCGTGCCGGAAGGCTTATGCTGGCTGGAACAGTACCCGGATACGACGTGGCTGGAAAGCTACATGGAGAAAAAAGGGGAAGATACGAAGCTGTGGTGCATCCCGCGCCAGTACCGCAAATACAGCTTTCTCCCTGCCGATACCCGGGTTATCAGTATCTATCAGAAATTTTACTACGGAAAAGGGGTTTCCATCATCAATCTGTCGGCTTCCTATTTTGAGGAGGAACTGCAAAACTTAAGCCTTTCCCCGGGTCAGATTATCATGGCAGTCAACGATTCCGGAGAGGTCCTGTTTTCCAACAACGCCGGCGAACACTCAGAAAATGCCTCTTTCCTTACCAGTATTCCTGCCACTAAAACAGAGGATATCGGCAGCTATACCATTAACGGGGACCGCTACTACGTCGTACAGCTGTTTTCACCCATGGGAAATCTGCGCTATATTTCCCTGACGCCGTACCGTTCCCTCCATGCCTCCGCTTACCAGTTTTACCATTTTATCTTTGTCCTGCTCATCCTAATCGCGATCCTCTGCCTGATCATCTCCTACTTGTTCAGCAGACGGTTCTACCAGAATATCTCGGAAATTATCGGGCTTTTCTCGGCGGCGGAAAAGGGGGAAAGCCTTCCAGTGATCCGGACACCCAAGAATCTCTACGGCCTCCTGATGCAGAATATCACCAGGACTTTCATCCAGCAGAATGCGCTTAAGATGCAGATAAAGG
>CAUEKH010000087.1 GCA_959018155.1 uncultured Hungatella sp. | reverse complement strand
TAAGGATTCCAACGGTGTTTGAATTTTTTTACTGTCAAAGATAGGATTATACCATGGACACTGAGTTCATTCAAGACCTCGCTAAATGTTCCCATGATAATCCCGGGTATTCGTTGCTGCTCACACTGTATGAAGCCTGTGAGACAGGGCAGTTCCTGCCTCACAGGCCTCTTACAATGTGAACAGTAACGGGTATGTTTCGTTAAGAAAAGACCAATACAGTTAAGGCACGGAACCTCTCCTCCGCGCCTTTCCCTTTCCGCCAATATCACTTTACTGCCAGCAGCTCAATATAACCTCTCGCCCCAACCGGCTCCAGCTGGATCCGTGGATTTTTCTCATCCCACTGATAACCAATTGCAGAAGGATTATACTTTTTAACAGATTCCTGGACCGCCTCTATGGCCTGACAGTAATCTTCCTCCTCAAACGGTTCTCCCTGGAACATCAGGTATTTGGCCACAGGAAGTACTATCACATCGAAGCCCTCCGGAACCGCCCCGTCGTAATCGACAGGCACCTCCACACCCTGAACGTACACAGAAGTCCCCGGTGGCCGGTACGCTTCCGGCAGCCACAAACACACCGGTTCCCCGCAAATCGACTCCATACTGGTAAGCAGTCCCCAGACGTCACAGCCCACCTCCTCACAGTAAGCGAAGTAGTCTTCTGCTGCGATTCCCCTCTTAATAATAACCTTCCGTTCCGGCTTCTCAATCACCTGAATAAATACATTTCTCACCTGTTCCATGCGTTTCGGCTCCTTTCTGATTTCCCTGTATTTGACGCCATAAGGGGTGAAGAGATACAGAGGAACCGGTCTCCTGGCATACTCCCGCGGATTACAGCCAAATTCCCGTAAAAATGCCCGCTGATATCCATCCACACTTTCAAATCCGAATTCATATGCAACATCAATGATTTTGCACGGTTCCCTCTTAAGTTTCAGCGCAGAACCGGCAAGCTTCAGCCGCCGGATATACTCCGCAGGCGTCAGATTTGTCCACTGCCGAAACAGCCGGTAAGAATACCACGGTGAAAATAGAGACACCCTCGCCAAATCGGCCAGCGTAATCGTTTCCTTTAAATGTTCTGTGATATAATCCTGCATCCTCTGAACCGCCTCAATCTGTTCCTCCATCCCTGTCACCTCCTGACAGTTACCATCATACAGGAACCACGTCTGTTTCTCTCGACGTTTTTTGCCATCCCTGCACACGCCACAGGATATTTTCCATTCTGCTTCCCATTTTTCCCGGATTCCTGCCTTTCATCCACTCATTTTTTCCCCGGTTTTCTGCGAAGTTTCAGTTCAATTCCATATTTTCTGGCCCTCTCATTCAGCAGACCTGCCGCATTGGCGGCCCGTTCCTTTAAGGAAAGTGTCAGAAGTTCCGGCTGGTTCATCAGTTGTTTTTCCACCTCTTCCAGATCCTCAAGCGGCAGCAAATTGACCGCCACACTGAAAAATGTCTTTCGCCGCCCATCATTATACTGTCCCAGCAGTTCGTTCAAAATCTCTATTTTTCTTAACTGCTCTGACTGGTAGGCCTCCCGTCCTGTCTCAATTACTTTTCTCAAATCTGCCTGCTGGTTTTTACGGGTAATAAAAACATCATACCCGTCATCCTCATACCTGCTGCAGGGGAACTGGTCGCACTGAGAACAGTATACCACGCCCGGATGAGACAGGCTGCATCTGGCAATCGCACACGACTGGTTTCCTTCTCCTCCTCCGCACCCCGGGCAATGGCCATCTATACGCATCACGCAGAGCCCACAGTTCAACCCGCAGAGTGACAGCAGCAAATCATCTCTGACAAAACCCTTCATACCTTTTCCTCCTGATACCGTTCTTTAGTCACAAACAGCGCCGCCGCCCTTCGTGGGCCGGTATGGCGCTGAACTTTTTCTTATCATTAATATCGGAACGGGGTTTTAGCCTGACAAAAGATTCGTCAGGCTCTTTTTAATGAAGTATTGCAAAACGTTTTATCCGTCACAATAATTCGGTGATTCCGTCCTCTTGGTAATTATGATTATAGTCTCATTTCTTTTCGTTTACTATTCTTATTCTGCTTGTTTTTATCACGATCCCGCCAAATTTAAATTCTGGCCTCAAGCCCCGCCATAATCCGTTCATCTTCCCACAGCGCCCCATGGCCGCCAAGTCTGATGTTCGGCTTATGCTTCCCATGGAAATCACTGCCGCAGGTAACAAGCAGTCCCTTTTCCTCCGCTATCCCTAAATAGTGGGCTGCAGCTTCCCTGCTGTGGTAAGAGGAGAAGGCTTCCACTCCGTCAATCCCCTCCTCAATGATACCATACAAAAGTGTATCATCGTCTCCGAGATTCTGCCCCGGATGAGCCAGCACCGCGATACCGCCCGCGTCATGAATCAAGGCTGCCGCATCTTTTAAGTCCATATAATGGATAGGAACGTAGGCCGCTTTCCCCTCCGAAAAAAAGTCCCAGTAAAACCGCACATTTGGCATATCGCTCTTTTCTCCGCCCGGAAGATACGGCCTTAAGATTTCATACTGCTCCGGCTTTTCCTGCGCCAGAACGTATTCCGCTATCATCTCGCCTGTCACCACACCGTCAGCAGCAGTGGCAAGGATCTCCGATACAGAGACGGGAATTCCCGAGGCATTTCTGAAAAGCCTGATTTTCTCCTCAGCCGCCGCCCGCTCCTGTCTGATAATATCCTGCTCAATCTCACCAAATTCCTTACGTCCGGCATCAAATCCATACCCCAGCAGATGAAAATTCCTGCCGCCATACACACAGTCGAGTTCCACCCCTGAAATCACTCTCAGCCCGTCTGCCGCCTCCATGGCTTCCGCAACACCGCGCACCGAATTGTGGTCGGCAATCGCCACCAGTTCCATCTTCTGTTCTCTGCACTGTCTCATAATCTCAGCAGGAGAAAATTCCCCGTCATCGCTGAAACAGGAATGAATATGTAAATCGATCTTTGACATAGAGTTCCACCTTTCCCGGCCGTTTAACCGCCTAACAGTCTCCCAGATAATAATTCACGATTTTAAAGTAATCGTGAGGATTCACAATCTCGATCCACAGGAGAAGACATTTCCCGTTTTTCTCGTACTCTTCTATCAGCCTGCTCTGGCACCCGCCCTGTCTGTTAATATTTTCCTTACTGCCATCGGGATATTTTCTGATCACCGCATCGACGCACGTATTGACTGTCTCAAGAAACCGTTTCATGTTTAAAATCCTGAGTTTTAACATATCCGACACCTCCCGATATCTGTACCTGATATTCTTTACAATATCATTATAGTGCATATCCTATCGTGAAGATATCTTTTATCCGTCAATTCATATCATTATCCCGCCATCTCCGACGGTATTCCATGGGTGTACAGCCAACGCGTTCCCGGAAGACCTTACCGAAATAGCTGCTGCTTCCAAGGCCGCAGATGTGGCCGATACCGGTGACCGGCTCGTCACTTCCGGCCAGCGCGCCACAGGCCTTCTGGATTCGATAACCGGTCATATACTCCACAGGAGTCATCTTAAGACACTCCTGAAAAATCCGAAACCACTCCTTTTCACTGGCGTAGCCGGCCGCGGCATTATCCGCTACCGTCATCTTTTCCGCAAAGTGGCTGTGGATATAGGCCATCATCATATTGACCTTTTCCCCTGAGTGATTGTCATATTTTCCCGCTTCGGACAGAGGTTCTGCCATCTTTAAAAATCCGCACCACAGTTCAGAGAGGAGACCGCGCAACCGGATTTCATACGCCTCATCCTGTTCGGACAACTGAAAAGAACGCCGCAGTGCCTCAAGAATCGGCCTCTGTTCCGGATTTTCCGGGTAAAGGCCAATAATCTCAATTCCGGACGCCGCGGTTAAAGGCATCACGTACTTCTCATCAATGATACTCCCCGCCTGTCCGCTGATAAAAAGCGGGTCAAAAATATGGAGCATGGCGGTAGCCGTCTTCACCCCGTCCTTCACCTTCGTCATATGAAGGACGTTGGAATTCACAAAGCCGCCGGATCCAGCCGGAAAACAGACACTCCCTTTGGGGGTATCATACTCCAGTTCCCCGTCTTCCATGTAGAAGACTTCGACCTCCTTATGCCAGTGCCATGGCGACTGGTGGCCAATGTGGCGATGCAGTTCTACATAGGAAGCAATATAAGGAAATTCCGGCGAAAAATCAGGAAGTACCTCCTCATAGCTACCCGGCTTAAGCTGGATGCTTCGAACTACCCTCACTGCCTCCTCCTTCCTGTTTTACCATCTTCTCATTATCTTTCTTCTGCATTTTTATGAAGATTCGTGTAAGCATGAAAATGGCAGCGGCGGACAGCACAAATTCTGCCACAAACTGCGCATAGGCCAGCCCGTACAGCGGGAATAAGAAGTTGAGGATATAGAGAGCCGGAATTTCCAGAAGAATTTTCCGCAAAATCGCAAATATCAGCGACGCCCCGCCCATGCCAATAGCCTGGAATACTCCCACCGCGATAAAGTCCATACAGAGAAATGGAATCGCCAGACAGAAGCCCCTCAGGAACCTTGTCCCGTATGCAATAATTGCCTCATGATTCATGAAAGCCTTCGTTATACTGCCGGCGCCCACATAATAGAGCAATGACACCACAACCAGCGCCGGAAGCAAGGTCTTCATGGTAAAGAAAATGGCTTCCTTCATACGCTTATGATTGCCGCAGGCATACGTATAGCTGACGAGCGGCATGATTCCCTGGGAGAATCCCATGGCAATCTGCATCGGCACCATATTGATTTTCTGAGAAATTCCCATGGCCGCCACTGCGTCGGCGCCAAAGGACGAGGTAAAATTGTTGAGGATCGTCATCCCCGTCACATTGAGAAGGTTCTGGATCGCGGCCGGAATTCCTACGCCACACACGCCAAGGACAATCATCTTCTTTAAACAGAATTCACCCGGTAAAATACAGACATAGGTTCTCTTCCGCCGCACGTACAGCAGGACAAAGAAATAAATACAGGCCACACAGTTGGAGAGAAAGGTCGCCAGTCCGGCGCCGGAAGCCCCCATATTAAATCCCCATGGCAGAATAAATATCGGATCCAGGATAATATTGAGCAGACAACCGCTCATCGTGCCGATACTGGCATGAAGCGCAGCCCCCTCCGATCTCACCATGTAGGCCATAACCACATTTAAGATAGCCGGAGCTGCACCAAAAGAAACCGTCCATTTTAAATAAGCTTCCGTAGCTTCCAATGTATTCGTATCTGCGCCTAAAATCCCCAGCAGTGGCTGACGAAATACAGTGCAGACCAGGGAAAGCAGCAGGCCGCAAAATAAAGCGCAGTAGAAACCAAATGCCGAACTCTTGCGCACCGTCTCATACTCCCTGCGCCCAAGTGCCCGGCTCATCATACTGGAACTTCCCACTCCAAATAGATTGTTAATTGCATTAAATGCCAGAAGTACCGGCGCCGCCAGTGTTACCGCAGCGTTCTGCACCGGATTATTGAGCATCCCCACAAAATATGTATCCGCCAGATTGTAGAGCACCATAACCAGGGAACTCAAAACCGTAGGCACAGCCAGCTTCATGACCGCCTGCGGAATTGGCATTTTCTCAAATAATTCTGTTTTTTCATTGTCTATCACTATCTTCTGCCTCCTTCACTGCCTTTAAGCGTATCACAGAGAACAGGAGAAGACAAGAAGCTTTTTTGTGTGTTACAGTATTTTCTACGTATAACTTCTTCCATTTTCCCGCATTACCCTGCATGGATTTCCGTACGCGATTTTATCAGAAGGAATATCCCTCGTCACGACACTCCCGGCGCCGATCACCACATTATCGCCAATTGTCACTCCCGGCATAAGAATCGCACCGCCGCCTATCCATACATTATTCCCGATTATCACTGGCGCTGTCCTTGTTTTGCAGAATTCAAAGGAACCATCCTCTTTTGTTTCTCCAAACCGTTCTCTGGCATTGGTCGGATGAAACGCCGTGTAAATCTGGACATTCGGTGCAATCAGGGCATTATCCCCGATTATAATTTTATTGTCATCAAGAAAGGTACAATTCATATTCACTTCACAGTTATTTCCGAAATAAATATTATTTCCGTAATCAGCATAGAACGGGGCTGTAATCCAGAGGTTCTTTCCCCTTCCGCCCAGCAGTTCTGCCAGAATTCTGTCCTTTTTCTCAAAATCCTCCGAATCTGTCATATTGTAATCACGAACGAGATTCTTCGCTTTATGCCACCGCTCCAACAGTTCCGGCGCTCCACAATCATATAACTCTCCAGCCAGCATTTTTTCTCTCTCAGTCATACCTGTCTTCCTTTCCGGGTAATTTCCCTAACCTCAGACTAACGCTTATTTCATCCAATACACTGATATCCATTTTCCTTCAGAATCTCCACCGCTCTGTCAAAATCTTCTCTTTTCGTCAATATATAGTCGTATTGTACGTAGAGACTGCAAAAATTCCAATCTTCTGCTCTGCCAGCAGCGCTGATATTCTCGACAAAATCCCTACCAGAGAAAAATCAAGCACCCCTTCTATCCGAAATGCCCGAAAGCCATCCTCTCTGGTTTCTGTATTAGAAGGTACAAATTCCGTTCTGCACACCAGGGACAATTCCTCGTCCGTCTTTCCAATAAAGTAAAATTCATCCGCAAAATTTACCTCTGACAAATTGGAAAGTCTGCATACGGAAAAATCGCCTTCTATCTTTCTAATCTCCATTGTTCCTCCATCACGATAGCTTTTAATTGCATAACAGTAACAATTTCATCATACCTCAATTCCGGCTGCCTGTACAGGAAAAATATCCTCTTTAATCACAAGTCCGCCTTGGTCCTGGTTATTTCAATCCCCTGCTCTGTGACAGGCTGCATCCGAAAATTTACAAAAATCTATATTTTGTGGTAATATGGTAGTACATACTGAAAACTTCCAAAATTAAACAGGGAAGAGAAAGGAGATTTTTCTATGAGTTTTAAAGAAATTAAACCAGAAGAACTGGAATTTAACCCATTTACAAGAATTGGAAAAGAATGGATGCTGATCACCGCGGGAAGCCAGGAGGGCTTTAACACCATGACAGCAAGCTGGGGTGGTGCCGGAGTTCTCTGGGGGAAAAATGTTGCAACCGCCTATATCCGTCCTCAAAGATATACGAAAGAATTTGTAGATAAGAACGACTTGTTCACCCTCACATTTTTCGGGGATGGCTGCCGGGAAGCGCTGAATCTCTGCGGTACTCTCTCCGGCCGCGACTGCGACAAGGTCGGAAAAGCCGGCCTTACGCCATACTTTACCGACGGAACCGTCTCCTTCGAAGAAGCCGATACGATTCTCGTCTGCCGGAAACTTTATGAGGACACCATCAAACCGGAATGCTTCCTCGACAAAGGAAGTGATACCAAATGGTATCCGGAAAAGGATTATCACACCATGTATATCGCTGAGGTCGTAAAGATTCTCGTCCGCGAATAAACACTTCAGCCGAAAACGGTTACAGCCAGAATTTCTCTGATTTTAGTGACAGCCAGAACCCATACGCGGCCTGTCACTAAAACTCAGAGGCAGTCGCTGTTTCATATGATTTTTGTTAGCCGGCTTCTCCCTGTGCCCCCTGTTCCTTCATCCAGCACCTGCACTGTTCTATGCGCTTCCCATCGTCCCCTTGTTCCTTATCATAGGCAAAGCCTGTCAACATTTCACATGGAAAATCACTGCATTGTCCACAATGTTCCAGTTTTTTATCCTCACAGCAGGCCTTCACCGGGCAGCTTTCTCCCCAAAATGGCTTCTCCATATGTACACAGCCCCGGCAGTCCATCTGTTCCCTGTACTCACACGCTCCACATAAAATCCCGCATCTCGATTCAATCATTGGTATGACCTCCATTTTTTCTTATCATACCAGGGGCAACACGACAACTGTATGGCATGTTGTGTATTTTTCTTGAAAAAATATTATTCCAACGAGAGAAATGCGTCCTGATCCCAGTAATACAGAAATGCCTCAAATAATATTTCTACGCTGCAATTTCCAGCCTGCTGCTTAGCATTTTCCACGATTTCCTGTATCGTGCTGATGTTCATACTACAGTACAGCCCATTTCTTTCTGCAATTTCTGGGACCTCGGCCTCATCACTTTCCACATCGTCCGGATCCCATATAATTCCACGGGAATCGAGCGTCCATTCTTCCGCATCTGATAAAAACAGCGCATCGGACCATTTTAAATTTTCGGCATTACTTAAAACTTCTCTGATTGTCACCAATTCTGCTTCCATACATTTTCCCTTTCCTTACTGTTTCTTTCTCCAGCCACAGTGAATCTTTCAGCTTCCTCTTACCCCTTTTCTCCTCTCCATCCCGCCACTGACATTTCCATTTCCCCATAGGCAAAAACTCACTCCTGCGCCTGATAGAGTACAAGCCCCTCTTCCCCAGCCTCAGCTTCCTGCAGATTACACACTTCATAGATATACTGATAAAGGTTCTCCCCTTCATGCAGTTCTAAAAATTCCCCGTAACAATATTCCAGATCAATGTGTCTGTTGGTTATCTCTGTATCTCCACAATCAAACCTGTCCACGTAATACGTAATACAGGAAATCTCCCCG
>CAUEKH010000086.1 GCA_959018155.1 uncultured Hungatella sp. | reverse complement strand
GACACCTCGCAGAACGAAGCGATCCCACAAAACAGCGAGATTGTACAGGGAGAAGCGCCTGGCGAGGCGGATATCTATACGGATGCGGAAGCGGCAGCGAAAGAGCGCCAGGAGTACCTTCGCCAGCTTCGTCAGGACTGTGTGATGGAGTACGAGACGTGGAACCGGTATTTCTCCAGCCTGCGCAATGTAATTGACTATCAGGTCCTGGATGAGAACGGGAATATTCTTTTGAACCATGCGGGGGAGAGGAATATTTTGAGCAGTGATGAATACGTGTTTAAAGCGGTCATGCACTATGACAGCATGGGCCGCATGGATGTGACGCAGCTGGCCGGGGAGGATACCACACGTCTCTTAAAATTCCTTCAGACATTTGGCGAAATTGACCCGATGGAGGGGAGTAGTCACTGGGACAGTTATTATGGTGAGACTTCTTTGAAAATGCAAAATCCGAAGAATCTGACATTTGCTTACGGTATGCAGGAGAGTCAGCTGGTCAGTTACGGTCAGATGAAAAGAGGTTCCTGGCAGTCTTATTATAATGCGGGAACTGTGTCAACGGTATTTGTGTGGCTGGTGTGTTTTGTGGCACTGTCGGTATTTATCATTTCCTGCCTGGACGGGAAGCTGGCGGATGACAGTAAGATTTTGCGGGCGCCTTTTGAACTGGTTTTAGGCGTGGGGATCGGCAGTGTGGCATTTGGAGTCGGGCTTACCAGCCTGGTGGCGGTCACGAATCAGGGTGATTTGTATAATGCGCTGATACGGGCGAATTTCCTGCCAGGTGCGGCGGAAATGCTGGTGAAGGTATGGAACGTGTTCTGGTGGTGTGTTCCATTTGCGTTGATCAGCTGGGCGGTGTTGTGTCTGCGGGATGTGTTCCACATCGGTTTGAGGCGATATATCCGGGAAAGAACCTTATTCGGCTGGATTTGGGGCGGATGCGCCTGGATATGCAGGAATGTGTACCAGTTTATTTACAGCATTGATTTGCAGGACAGAACTGATCGGACTATTTTTAAGATAGTGGGCATTAATTTCCTGATTCTGACGGTGCTGTGCAGTCTGTGGTTCTTTGGTATCGGAGCGCTGCTGATTTACTCCATCATTCTCTTTATCGTCCTGCGGAAATACTACCGCGATTTGAGCAATAAATACAGAATTCTTTTAGATGCGACAAATCAGATTGCCGAGGGCAACTTAGATGTGACAATTGCGGAAAATCTGGGCGTATTTGAGCCATTTAAATGTGAAATGCAGAGAATTCAGAGCGGATTTAAGGTGGCTGTGGACGAGGAGGTCAAGAGCCAGAAAATGAAGACCGACCTGATCACCAATATGTCTCACGATTTGAAGACTCCTCTGACGGCAATTATTACTTATGTAAATCTGATGAAGGACGAAAATATTACTCCGGAACAGCGCAAAGCGTATATCGACGTGCTGGAACAGAAATCCATGCGGCTGAAGTCGTTAATTGAAGATTTATTTGAAATCAGCAAGGCCAACAGCAATGATGTGACGCTGAACCTGGTGGATGTGGACATTGTCAGTCTTTTAAAAGAAGTGAGCCTGGAACTGAGCGACAAGATTGAGGAGTCCACCATTGATTTCCGCTGGAATTTGCCGGATGAGAAGATTGTGCTGCCGCTTGACAGCCAGAAGACATACCGGATTTTTGACAATCTGCTGACGAATATCATCAAATATGGAATGCCGAATACGCGGGCGTACATTGATATGAAGCGGGAGCAGGACAGTGTCGTTATCACGATGAAAAATGTATCAGCCAATGAACTGACATTTAATCCGGAGGAGATTACCGAGCGGTTTGTCCGCGGCGACCAGGCGCGCAATACGGAAGGATCCGGCCTTGGAATGGCGATTGCCAAGAGTTTCGTGGAACTGCAGAACGGAAAGATGAATGTGGAGGTGGAGGCGGATTTGTTCCGCGTGATTATCCGCTGGCCGATTCAGGAGCAGGAGAAAGTGAGCGAAGCAGGGGAATAGGAAACAGGATAAAAGGGATTCAAAAGGATTCAAAAGAAAAGGATACAGGGAAGGAAAATGAGGTTGTGCCGGTTGAAAAATACGGCTGAACCTCATTTTCTATTTTACATGTATTTTGAAAATAATTTTCAAAATCTACTTGAAATAGGGGAAGGGACTGGTTATACTAAAGGTGACCGGCCGAGAATGCCGGAAAAGAAAGAGAGGGTGTACGGTCATGGTAATACAAAGTAAAAGAGTCTGGATAGCAGGCCAGTTCATCCCGGCCCAGCTTGAAGTCCGGGATGGGAAGATAGCGGCAGTCCGCGCCTATGGGGAACTGGAAGCGGATTACGATTATGATAACAGGAGAATTGTACCCGGGTTTATTGATGTGCATACCCACGGGGCTTATGACTATGATACGAACGACGGGGAGCCGGAAGGCCTCCGCAACTGGATGAAGAAAATTCCGGAGGAAGGCGTCACCGCTATTCTTCCGACAACGGTTACACAGATGCCGGATGTCCTGACAAAGGCGGTTGCCAATGTGGCAGATGTGGTCGAGAACGGATACGAAGGTGCGGAAATCCTTGGAATTCATTTTGAGGGACCGTATCTCGATATGGATTATAAGGGCGCTCAGCCGCCGGAAGCGATTGCACAGGCCACGGTGGAGCAGTTTGATATGTACCAGGAGGCCGCGAAGGGGCTGATCAAATACATTACTCTGGCGCCGGAGCACGACGAGGGCTTTGCCCTGACGAAGCACTGTAAGGAGACCGGGGTGGTGGTCAGCATGGGACATTCCTCTGCGACGTATGAGCAGGCCCTTATGGGAATCGCCAACGGCGCGACTTCCATGACTCATGTGTATAATGGCATGACGGCCTACCATCACAGGAATCCGGGACTGGTTGGAACGGCTTTCCGTGTCCGTGATATTTACGGTGAGATTATCTGCGACGGGTGCCATTCCCATGTAGCGGCTCTGAATAATTATTTTACCGCTAAGGGACGCGACTACACGATCATGATAACCGATTCTCTCCGCGCCAAGCACTGCCCGCCAGGCGGCAACTATCAGCTGGGCGGGCACGACATCGAGATTGATGAAAATGGTCTGGCTCATTTGAAGGGAACGAATACCATAGCAGGCAGTACCTTATACATGAACAGGGGCTTAAGGATTCTGGTGGAAGAGGCGCTGATCCCATTTGACCAGGCATTGAACTCCTGCACGATTAATCCGGCCAGATGCCTTGGCGTTGATGACAGAAAGGGCAAACTGGTAGCCGGCTATGATGCAGATATCGTTGTACTGGAAGATAATTACGATGTGGCGCAGACTTACTGCAGAGGAAATGCGATGCTGTAAGAATGATATAGACTGACAGATAAAAAATGCCTTCAGCAGGCGGAAGAAAATCCTGCTGAAGGTATTTTTTTACTGAAGACGGTGACCTGTGTGCGGAGCGTGCAGGTTATCGTTTTAATTCCGGGCATTCTCCATTCCAGAATCCCTGGAACTCCGTAAACGCTGTTTCCTCCGTCTTTCTCACGAGTGCGGTTACGTGGGAACCGGAAAAATCGAGCAGGAAGTGCACGGACGAGGTGCATTCATCGACCAGCCAGATACGGATATAGAGGGTGTGTATGGTCAGCCAGCAGGCGGAGGCAGTACATTTCTGGTGGTACGGCTCGAATATGCCGGATACGGTCCGTCCAAATCCGAAGGGAATGTGGCAGGTCTGGTTGTCTGAGGATAAGATAAGTTCCCCTGAACTGGCGCCGCCATTTTCGAAAGCGTTCTGACCGGTTTCTGAAAAATCAAATTCAATTCCCAGTTTTGTGAATCCGCCGGGATTTTTGTCTAAGTGCCACGTCTTTTGATGGATTTGCGTTTCCTTCGGGCTTGAGAGTGATCCGGAGAGAATGGGAACGCTTAAGGCCTTTCTGCGGGCGGTCAGATGATCCAGCGCCTCCCGGTCCTCAGGAAGAGGCGTATCGGAAAGCAGGGGGAATAATTCCTCGTAAAAAGCGTTGTAGATGAACTGGTTTCCGCCCTTCATATCCTGGGTATCGGCAGTGGTAACACAGATTAAATCCTCATCCGGATAACAGAGTAAGAGCTGGCCGCCCATACCGTAAGCGCCGAATCCATTGTGGCTGAAACGCCAGAACTGACGGCCATACCCGTAGGATTCCTCTTTAATCGGGGCATTTGCGGCGCTGGCGCCCTGGAAGGCCACTGCCTCATCGAGATAGCTTCTGGGATATATCTGTCTGGGACTGGCGCTTTCCGCGCCGTCTTTTCCATCTTCTGTTTTCCCGTATAATTCCGGATCCGCGCCATGATTCATTAAGAGAAGTCCCAGCCTCATTAAGTCGCTGGGAAGCGCCATCAGTCCGCTGCCGCCCATCGGCACGCCGAAGGGGTCAGGAAGCACATAGGCGTCGCGGCTGAATCCGATTTCATCTAAAAACTGCTCTCTCATATAATCCAGCAGTTTCTTGCCGGTCAGCTTTTCCACCAGAGCGCCGAGAACGTGGGTGGCGGAGGTGTCGTACATGAAAATGGTGCCTGACGGATGGGTCGGATTCGAGTTAAAAAAGCTTTCCACCCAGTTTTCAGTGGTGCTGTCCTTCTTGTAGGTCGTGCCGCTGTAACACGATTTCATTTCCAGCATATGACGGATGGTCATGGCCGCAATCCAGGGATGAACCTCGTTGGGTACGTATTCCGGGAAATATCGGCAGATGGGGTCATCCAGGGAGATACGCCCCTCCTTCTCCAGACAGCCGATTGCCAGCGAGACGAAACTCTTTGTCACGGAGAACATACGGTGGAGAGTCTCTCTCGTGTAGGGCGCATAATAGCCCTCGAATACCATTTTCCCGTGGCGCGCGATGAGAAGACTGTGCATGGGAACGTGGTCGCGTTCCAGCCGTTTGATGACACGTGAAATCGCCCGGGAAGGGATTCCCATTTCCTCGGGTGTGGCAGCAGGTATTTTCTTCATAATTTATGATTCCTCCTTGTCAACCTCCCCCCCGCTCTCCTTCGCCGCCTGGTTCGATTCCCGTATTGCATTGGGAGATACGCCATAAACCTTCTTAAAGGCCCGGCGGAAGCTGGTGGGGTTGTTGTAGCCCAGTTCCATATATAAATCAGATATTTTTATACTGGTGTCCTTAATCATGTGAATCGCCTGTTCCATCCGCAGATGCTCTAAATAAGAAGAGAAATTCTCTCCGGTAGTCTTCTTAAATAAGTAGGAGAAATAACTCTCCGAGATGGAAAACTCATCGGAAATCTTGCTTAAACAGAGCGCCGGGTCCCTGTAATTGCTGAAAATATACTCTTTAATCCTGGTAATCAGCTGATTTTCCGAGGTATCCTGGCGGACCGTCTCACACAGCACCAGAGCAATATTTTCATAGAGGCGCAGAGACGGCATCTCGTCGAAATGGCTGTCCACTGATTTTAAGGCTTCGCTGTTCGTCTCGTCCTCATGAATCGTGAAACGAACCTTTAAAAGCGTGTTTCGGATGTCGGACAGCAGCCAGTTCATCTGGTTAAAGGAGAGGGAACGCTTCGTTAAGTTTTCCTTCTTGATCAGCTTGAAGATCTCCTCCACCTGCAGCTTGTTTCCGATTTCCACAAATCCGGTCAGCTGCTTTGCCAGCTCATCGGGATAGTAGTAGTTGTGGGTATTGTGGTTCAAATCGTCGTAACAGCAGATAAAATGTTCCCCGGAGGTGTAGCGCACCGCTTCCCGGGCCTGCTGGTATGATTTCCAGGTAAATGTCAAAAGGCCGTTCCTGTTTCCGAGGCCGCCGTAGATGCTGATAGAATGCTGCTCCATCAGATAGTTATGAAGCCCCGAGAAATCATCCGTGATTTTCTTATAAACCACCTCCGGATCCGCGTCGCGTTCCGATGTGATTAAAATGGCGTAGCAGCGGTCGTGCGGGCTGAACAGATAGAGCGGCTCTCCTAAATAACGGGCCATCGCCTCTCGGATGATGGTGTCGTAATCGGAAACCGCGATTCCGACCACATTGGAACCGCCGGTGTTGACTTCGTACTTATTTAAATAGACGCTGCAGTAGAGAACCTGGAATTTGTGACTTTCCTCGTCGCCCAGATTCAAATAACCGCGCACGTATTCCATTTCCTCCGCGGTGGAGATGGTGCCCTTCATAATCTGACGGATGTAAGAGGTCCGCAGGAGGGGTTCCTGCTGCCTGGCAAGTTCGATAAGTTCCTGCTGCTTTAATTTTGTCTGAGTCAGTTCATCGTCTAAGGCGGCTAACGGCTTGCTGTTCCTCTTCGAGAGAATGAAAATCAGCAGAAAACCGAAAAACAGGGCAAAACACGTACAGGCCGCGAAGACAAGCTGGTAAGGGCCTGTGGAGTAGTAGGCATCCTGGGCCGGCTGGACGAGATAATATTTCCACTGGTTATGGTCTGATACAGCTGTGGTAACGAGCATGGCGCGGCCGTCCGCCTTATAACTGGAAAATCCCTCCTCATCATAGCTTAAAGTCTGAAACAATTCTATCTGGTGGGACGCCTCCGCGCTGTCCAAGGGCACCTGGTTCGGAAGAATTGTAAAGACAGGAGAACCATCCGCATCGGCGACACAGATATAACCGCTGTCATACAGGTTCAGTTCCGAGAAAATCTGGTTGATCTTACTCATATCGAGTTCAAAACAGATATCGGCGGCGATTTTCTTAAATGAAAAATCTTCCAGTGACATTACATAGAAGTAATTGTTCTGGTCACGGGTATACTGTCCGCTGAACTGGGCTACCGGAAGAAGCTTGTAGCGGCTGTCCGGGTCGTTGAGAAGACCGAGCCAGACATCGAACTTCTCAGAGTTTAAAAGACGGTTCCTTGTATAATAATGAGATAAATCCTCAAAGTGGTCGAAACTTAACAGGTAGTCGGTATTGCGCAGCCGGATAAAATAAGAATCAATCGGCAGCAGCATGTGGCTGGGGAGATATTTGGCCAGCTGATCCTTTGCATCGTAGGCCAGCAGATAGAACTCCGCCACATCATTGCTTTTTAAATTGGCCAGATGTACCAGCTGGGAATCATTGGCAATCTGCCGGGCAAGGGCTGACATGGAGGTCAAATCTGTATTGAGCTGTTCAATGGAATTTTGCAGAATCGTTAAATTCTGTTCCCGGATGCCGGTCTGAATATTGCGTACGCTGATGAAATAGAGATAGATTCCCATAAAAAGAATGACGAGCAGGAGAATGCTGTAGGAGGCCATCAGACGAATTGAAAAGTTTGTATTCTTTTTTTCCTGGTTCTGCCGTTCGGTGGTATCCATAGAATAATTCCTTCCTGTGAGTTGTAAATGTGTAAGTATAGTTATTTTACCAGTTATGGGGTGAAAAATCAATGTCAGGTTGTGCAGGATATATGCAAAAAAGCCTTAAAACAATAAAATTGACTGGTTGACAAAAAAATTGTTCCCTGTTTTTCTCACCGAAAAAGTAAAAAATGTCAAATACGAAAAAGAATTGTGCCTTGTTTTCGTCATTTTGCCATGATAAGATGCAGACATCAGATGCGAACGGCGTCGGACACGGCGAAGTAGCAGCAAATAAAAAGGAGGATTTGAATTTATGAAGAAAAAGTTCACAAGAGTGGCGGCTACAGTTTTAGCGGCAGCGGTTGCGGTTCCTATGGTATTAGGAGGCTGTGGCAGTAAGAAGGCAGATGAGACTGCTTCTGCTACAACAGCAGCGGCCGGTACAGAGAGCGGCAAGGAAGCTGGCGGCGAGACGACAACAGCTGCAGCGGCTGCAGAGAACGAGGTGGAAAAGCCTGAAAAGATTACAGTTATGGTAGATGGTACATTCCAGGCAACCAAGGCGAACGGCCAGGCAGAATGGGTTCAGAAATATGAGGAACTGACCGGCGTGAAGCTGGAAGTAATCCAGACTGACCATGATGCGTACTATGACGTTCTTGGACAGACATTTGCCAGCGGTGTTGAAAACTGGCCAGATGTAGTGATCCTGAGTTCTTCCTATTATACAGGTTACGCAGAAGAGGGCGCCCTGTGGGATATGACAGATGCGTGGAACAATTCCGAACTTAAGAGCTCCGGAAGAGTCGATGTTGGACCGATTGAAGGCAACATGATTAACGGACATCTCTACGGCTTCTCCAAAGAGAGAGGAAATGGCTGTATTACTTATGTAAAGAAGAAATGGCTTGACAACTGCGGTATTGAGGCTCCTACAAACTATGAGGAATACTTAAAGATGCTGGATGCCTTCACAACAGGCGATCCGGACGGCGACGGCGTAGATGGCAATACTTTCGCAGTATCAGCTGCCGGTTTAATCGGTAATGAAGCTCCTTACGTAAACTACTTACCGGAGATTTATCAGGACGCTTATCCTTCCTTCTATCAGAAAGAAGACGGAACATGGGCTGACGGATTTACAGAGGACTCCATGAAAGCGGCTATCGAGAGACTTCGCGATGTATATTCCAAGGGATATATCGACAAAGAGACTCTGACCAATGGTACAAAAGACTGCCGTAATAAATTCTATGAGGATAAGTTCGGCGTATTTACTTACTGGGCAGGAACATGGAACACCAACTTAAAGACAAACCTGGAAGCAAACGGCCTTGACGGCGAACTCGTTGCTCTTCCTCCGATTGC
>CAUEKH010000085.1 GCA_959018155.1 uncultured Hungatella sp. | reverse complement strand
ATCGGCCTGCGAGGCGGGAGAACTGTATCAGGCGCTGCTTCGCGGCGCGTCGGATGCGGATATCGCCAAGCTGGTCCATTTCTATGACTACCTGGAAATCCAGCCTCTCGGGAACAACAGCTTCATGCTGCGGGATGAGAAGAGCACGGTGAAGACGGAACAGGATTTGATTGATATTAATAAAAGGATTGTAAAGCTGGGGGAACAGTTCGGCAAGCTGGTCTGCGCCACCTGCGATGTCCATTTCCTGGATCCGGAGGATGAGGTTTACCGCCGCATTATCATGGCCGGCCAGGGATTTAAGGACAGCGATGAGCAGGCGCCTCTTTACTTAAGGACGACGGAGGAGATGCTGAAGGAATTTGAGTATCTCGGTCCCAATAAGGCTGAGGAGGTGGTCATCACCAATACGAGGAAGATTGCCGACATGTGCGAGAAAATTTCGCCGGTGCGGCCCGATAAATGTCCTCCGGTTATCGCCAACTCCGATGAGGACTTAAGGACCATCTGCTACGACAAGGCCCACGCCATCTACGGCGAGAATCTGCCGACAATCGTTACAGAGCGTCTGGAGAGAGAGCTGAACTCCATTATTTCCAACGGGTTTGCCGTCATGTACATCATCGCTCAGAAGCTGGTGTGGAAATCCAACGAGGACGGCTATCTCGTCGGTTCCAGAGGATCGGTCGGGTCTTCCTTTGTGGCCTATATGGCCGGTATTACGGAGGTAAACTCCTTAAGTCCCCATTATTACTGTACCAACTGCCATTACTACGATTTCGACTCGGAAGAGGTGAAGAAGTATACGGGTATGGCCGGCTGTGACATGCCGGATAAGACGTGCCCGGTCTGCGGGCGGCCGCTGACGAAGGACGGGTTTGATATCCCCTTCGAGACGTTCCTGGGATTTAAGGGGGACAAGGAGCCGGATATCGACTTGAACTTCTCCGGTGAATATCAGAGTAAGGCCCACGACTACACGGAGGTTATCTTCGGAAAGGGACAGACCTTCCGGGCGGGGACCATCGGTACGCTGGCGGATAAGACGGCTTATGGCTATGTGAAGAACTATTATGAGGAACACGGGGTACATAAGCGGAACTGTGAGATAAACAGGATTGTGCAGGGCTGTGTCGGCGTGAGACGTACCACCGGCCAGCATCCGGGCGGAATTATCGTGCTTCCCCACGGGGAGGAGATCTATTCCTTTACCCCGGTTCAGAGGCCGGCCAACGATATGACGACTATGACGGTCACGACACATTTTGACTACCATTCCATCGACCACAACCTGTTGAAACTCGATATTCTCGGACACGATGATCCGACCATGATCCGTATGCTTCAGGACTTAATCGGGTTCGATCCGGTTAAGGATATTCCGCTGGACAGCCGCGAGGTCATGTCGCTGTTCCAGAATACGTCGGCGCTGGGGATTGAGCCGGAGGATATCGGCGGCTGTAAGCTGGGGGCCCTTGGCGTGCCGGAGTTCGGTACGGATTTTGCCATGCAGATGCTTATTGATACGCAGCCGAAGTATTTTTCCGACCTGGTCCGGATTGCGGGACTGGCCCACGGTACCGACGTGTGGCTCGGGAACGCCCAGACCCTGATTCAGGAGGGGAAGGCGACGATTCAGACGGCAATCTGTACCCGTGACGATATCATGATCTATCTGATTTCCATGGGGCTGGAGGAAGGCCTTTCCTTCACGATCATGGAGAGCGTCCGAAAGGGAAAAGGGCTGAAGCCGGAGTGGGAAGAGGAGATGGTAAGCCACGGTGTTCCGGACTGGTACATCTGGTCGTGTAAGAAGATTAAGTACATGTTCCCGAAGGCTCACGCGGCAGCGTACGTTATGATGGCGTGGCGGATTGCCTACTGTAAGGTATTTTATCCGCTGGCTTACTACGCGGCTTTCTTCAGTATCAGGGCCAATGGCTTCTCCTATGAACTGATGTGCCAGGGACGGGATAAGCTGGAGTACTATCTGGCGGATTATAAGAAGCGCCAGGACACGCTGTCGAAGAAGGAGCAGGATACGCTGCGCGATATGAGAATCGTTCAGGAAATGTATGCGAGAGGGTACGATTTTACCCCGATCGACATTTATCAGGCCAAGGCAAGGCATTTCCAGATTATTGACGGAAAGCTGATGCCGTCACTGAGCAGTATCGACGGACTTGGCGAGAAGGCGGCTGACGCGGTGGTCGATGCGGTCAAGGATGGACCGTTCCTCTCGAAAGAGGATTTCCGCAATCGTACGAAGGTCAGCAAGACGGTATGTGATTTAATGGCTGATTTGGGCCTGCTGGGGGAACTGCCGGAATCGAATCAGCTGTCACTGTTTGACTGGCAGTAAATAGACAATAGATGGACAATGGAGAAGGCTGGGAGAAGATTATGGTGTACATTATTGAAACGAAACGTCTCTGGATACGGGGGTTAGACGAGTGGGATTCAGAGGCGTTGACTGGGTTGGGAAAAGACGAAACGCCAGGGGATATTTTTCAGGGCTGGGAAAGCTGCAAGGGGAAGCTGGAGAAATGGCTCAACGAAGTAAGTGGACTTTATTTGACAGACAGTCCTCAAAAAGCGTTTCTGCCCTACGGGATTGTGGAGAAATCCAGCGGAAAGCTGGTGGGGGCAGTGGGATGCAGAGCCTTTGAAGGCACCGGCAGAGCAAGGATTACGTACCTGATTGGATCCGGATTTCGGGGAAATGGATACGCTGCGGAGGCTGTTGCCGCGTATACGGATTACTTCTTTTCAAAATATCCGGGAATCCGGGAGGTGACTGCCGCGATAAATCCGGAGAATCTCCCTTCCATCAGGACGGCAGAGAGAGCGGGATACCGCTTTGCGAGAAAGGCGCTTTACCGGGATATCAATGACAAAAGGCCGCGGGAATACTGCTTTTACCGGGCAGAGCGAAGGGTCTGATGAGCAGCGGCAGAGTGGCGGAGAACGCCAGGAAATTTTCGATGTTATATATAAAATAAAAAAAATTAAAAAAATTCCAAAATATAGTTGACATTCCATCATTTTTATATTATACTACCAAAGGTATCGAGGCGTGGCTCAGTTTGGTAGAGCGCTGCGTTCGGGACGCAGAGGTCGCAAGTTCGAATCTTGTCGCCTCGACGCTTTTGGTCGAAGTTCGATACATGGCCTATTGGTCAAGCGGTCAAGACGCCGCCCTCTCACGGCGGAAACCCGAGTTCGATTCTCGGATAGGTCATCACGTAAGAAGCTTTCGGAAAACTCCGGAAGCTTTTTTCTATTGTCATTTCTGCTCATTCTGCCATTTCCTGTACTTCCCATTGGAAATCGAACATATATTCGATATAATGGGAGTGAGGTGATCAGGTATGGAACATACCATATTCCATGTGGATGTAAATTCCGCCTTTCTGTCCTGGGAGGCGGTCTACCGTCTGAAGCATCTGGGAGGAACTCTCGATTTGCGGACAATTCCCTCGGCAGTTGGCGGTGATGTGACGAAACGGCACGGAATCATTTTAGCAAAATCAGTGCCGGCGAAGCGCTGGAAGATAAAAACGGGAGAGCCGGTGGGCGCTGCCTTAAAAAAATGTCCCGGCCTTTATCTGGCGCCGCCCAACTACAACCTCTATCAGAGGTCCAGCGCCGGTCTCATGAAGCTTCTCGGCGAGTATACGCCCCTGGTGGAGCAGTACAGCATTGATGAGGCCTTCCTGGATATGACGGGGCTGGAAACGCTTTTCGGGCCTCCTGAGGAAACTGCGGTTATGATAAAGGACCGGATCCGGGAGGAACTGGGATTTACGGTCAATATCGGGGTGGCGGAAAATAAACTGCTGGCGAAGATGGCCTCTGATTTTAAGAAGCCGGATCAGGTCCACACACTCTGGAAAGATGAGATTCCCCGAAAAATGTGGCCTCTCCCGGTAGGAGAACTGTTTTTTATCGGCAGCGCAACGAAAAAGAAGTTAAGGAATCTTGGAATAGGCACAATCGGGGAGCTGGCCCTCATGAAGCCGGAAATTTTGCGGAACCATTTTGGCAAATACGGGGAGACGATCTGGGCTTTTGCCAATGGACTCGACGCGTCGGAGGTGCTTCCGGCGCCCCCGCCCAACAAAGGCTACGGAAACTCCACCACCACACCCTTCGACGTCCAGGACCGGGAAACCGCGAAGCTCGTCCTTTTATCCCTGGCGGAGACGCTGGCCGCCAGGCTTCGGGCCGACCGTGTGAGGATCGGCGTGGTGGCTGTGGGAATCCGCGATTACCGGTTTGAATACTACAGACATCAGATTTCCCTTCCGACACCCACCAACATTACCAGGGAGGTGTATGAAGCCGCCTGCCGGGCATTTGACGAGGCGTGGGACTGCGCGCCGGTCCGCCACCTCGGAATCCACACCAGCCGGGTCACGAAGGAGGAGGCAAGGCAGCTTTCCTTATTTGAGGAAATGGATTATGAAAAAATGGAGAAGATGGACCAGGCGGTAGACGCCATCCGCCGCCGTTTCGGCAACGACTCGGTCATGCGGGCCAGCTTTCTGACGGCCGGGGGCGTGAACTTCGACCACATGGGCGGAGGAATCTCCAGGGAGAAGCGCAGCGTGGATTACAGCAGACACGATATCAGATAGGGGGATGAACAGAACATGGGATCATTTGGAATAGGGACAAATGCGGACGCAGTTGACAGCGGGCCGCTGAAAGGAAGGCAGGTGAAGATCGCCTGCAAGGCGTGGTTTACCAGTGACGGTTCTATCCGGCCTCTCTCTTTTAAATTTGAGGGGGATGACGGCGTAATCCGGACTGTAGACCATGTAACAGTCCGGCTCAGCGAGGAGAAGAATTACTCCGGAATTCCGTCGAAGGAATACGTCTGCCGCGCCGTCATGGGAGGGCTGACCCAGGAATTTAAGCTGATATTTTACCCGGAGGATGGACGGTGGGTTATGGTGGTGCCTGAGTTTCGGTGAATGGATTTGAGCTGGCCGGGGGTGACGCCCTCATACTTCTTAACCCAGCGATTCAGAGTGGCGATACTGTTATATCCCACGGCCGCGGCTGCATCTGCGATATTCATGTCGCCGTTCTGGATCAGTTCCTTGAACCGCTCGATTCTGCGCCGGTGGATAGTGTCCACGATGCTGACGCCCTTCGCCTCCATGTAAAGGGAAGAGATGTATTTGGAACTGATGCCGAGGCGGTGAGCCAGAAACATGACATTTAAATTCTCATCGTAGAGGTTTGCCTCCAACTCCTGCTCGATTCTGGGAATCCAGGTACTCTGCGGGGAATCGCTGTCCGCAGTATTGGAGTACCCTGATGCTACGAGGGTGGACGCCTCTGACAGCTTCTTCGTCAACTTCTTGTAGGAGTTGGCCTGCATAAAACTCTCAACAATGGCGAAATACTGCTTCTGAAGCTGTTCCCGCGCGGCATCCGGTTAATGGGTGAATGCCTTTGTGATACTGCAGAGTACGTCGGATGCAGTACATTTGGCAGTTTCGAAGACGGGGAACTGGCGGGCAATCTCTTCAGAGAGCGATTCGATCAGGGCCGCGGCTTCCTCGCTCTGCCCGATCTGAATTAAATTAATCAGCATCTGTTCCGTCTTCTGCGGGTAGGCGTAGCTTCCCGGGTCATTAAACTGGGTATCTTCATAAAAAGTCAGCGCCTTTTCCTGATTCATGACAGAGAGGGAGATGGAGGAGAAGGCCTCCTCCCATGCCGCGTACATCTCCGTAACGCTGTGATGCAGGCTGCTGAAGGCAAAATAGTATTGAACATCGAGGCTCTCGGACAAATCGTTAATTATTTTTTCCATGGAAGAAGATAAACGCGCCTGCCACGTCTCAGTCTCAGCCTCCGACATGCCGATGACACAGGCTGTGTAGTCGTAAACTTCTGCGAATCCGATAGCGAAAGAGGCGCCTAAGTCTTCCTGGAGCCTGCTGGCAATCTGATTTTCAAAAAAAGTCAAATAGGCGTCTTTGGCCAGTTCCGTGTGGCTGGAGGTCCAGTTATCCTTCACATCGGCCAGGGAAATGAGAACCGTATAGTTGTCGAGACGGAGCTGCTGTTCCATATTTTCAAGGACCGATTCCTCCATATTCTCGATTCCCATGCGCCCCTTTAACATGCGCGTTAAATAGTAGGAGTAGAGAGTGCGGTTCTGCCGGTGGAAGACCTCCTCGATGGTCGCCTTTTCCTGGTAGATATTGGTCAGGGTATTTAAAACAATCTGAAACTCATTCCCTCCATCCTTCACGGAGGAACTGGATAAATTTTCAATCGTAGTGATAAGCTTCTGCCATGGGCTGTAGTTGTATCTGGATAGCAGAAAAATCAGGAATCCGCCTCCGAACAGACAGCAGAAGGCACTGATCCAGAGAGAGTGGCGCATATAAATCAGATTGGCTGTGGCTACCGATTCCGGAAGCGTGCAGATATAGGAGAGCGGAAGAACCCCAGAGGAAGCAGAGTACAGGAAGGTGGCGCCCCTCGTGCCGGGAAGGTGTCCGCGCACGGAACCATGGGAAAAATCGTAACCGGCGAAGACATCTGCGTCTGCCAGACCCTCTTTTCCTGCCAGGGCGTGAAAGTCTTTGTCCACAAGGTAGATTTGGCTGTCTGCCTGAGAATAGAGGCTCTGCATGGCCTGGTTTAACTTCTGGCTGTCCATGAGAATAACAATGTAGCCTTTGGGCAGATAAGAATAGGGCAGGGGGTAGAGCACTGCCATATAAGAACTGCCGGATTCCGGCTCGAAAGAAAAAAGCTGTAGTGAGTGGGTATCGAGGGAATGACATTTCTCATAGAGCAGCTTTGTATAGTTTCCCGGAAGGCCGCTGTACTGTTGTATGTCATTGACGCCGGAGTTGTGGAACACCAGGGAATTTCCCGGGGAAAAGATATAGTAGTCGCTGATAAAGCTGGCGGTTGGCAGATTTAAGCGAAGCGTTTCATTCAAATCGAAGAGCCTGGAGGCAGCCGCATAACTCTGTTTGAAGCTTTCAATACTGGAAGTGTTGAGCAGATAATTCATATTAATATCATAGGAAATGACAGATACGAACTCATCGATCCGCCGGAATTCGTTGTCCATATTGGTGGAAAGACGTTCCACTGCGGATTTCTGCGCCTCCTGTGCCTGTTGCTTGATGGTGCGATAGGCGTTCTGGTAGACAAAAAGGTTTAAGGCCAGCGGAAGCAGCAGGATAATGACATAGGAAATAACCCAGAAGCGCCGCATATTTTCAAATGCGTATTCTTTCAGTTTTTGAGAGAGTGAATGACCTTTCATGAGTGCGGGATGCTCCTTTAGTTTTTTTAAAGTTTATGATATAATGGGAAAGCTAAAACAGTTTTATTTTACCATAAAACAGGAAAGATGTATAGAATGGAAACGGATTATGAGACGGATGAGAGTGATACTGGCAGCGTGGACTGTCCTGGCAATATGCTTCTGTACAGGCTGTAAACAGGAGGAGGAGACTCGGTTTCCCATAACCATGATGATGGAACAGTTCTCTGAGATGGAAGCCTCTCCCGGAGGCGTATGGCTGGAGGAACTGGAAAAATATACAGATACGGATTTACAGTTTCAGATGGTGCCGACTCTGGAGTATGTGGCGCAGACAGAACGGCTGATCCGGAGTGATGGTCTCCCCATGGTGATTGCGTTTAATAAGACAATTATGGATAAGGAGGCGTTTTACGCCTATGTGAGAGCCGGCGGCTTCTGGGAACTGGACGATTATCTCGACGACTATCCGGCTCTGAAAGAATTTGTCGGGGATGAGATATGGGAAGGTTCCCGGATCCACGGCCATATCTATGGAATTCCGAGGCTGCGGATCCGGCCGAGATATGCCGCCTATTACCGGGCTGACTGGGCCGAAAAGCTGGGAATTAAACCGCCGCAGACGCTGGATGAGATCTATGAGATGTTAAAGGCCTTTACCGAACAGGATCCAGATGGCAATGGAATCGCTGATACGGTGGGACTTGTCGACTCGTGGCAGCAGTGGAGAACCCGCGAGTGGAACGGAATTCAGAATGTGACAACGGCTTTGGGCGGACCGAACGGCTGGGAGTATGACGAAGAAGAGGCGGCCATGGTCCCTGATTTTGCCACAGAAGAGTATATGGAGGCGATGAACTGGTTTAAGTCTTTATACCAGGCCGGATATTTAGAGAATACCTTTTCCTTTCTGACCCCGGTTCAGAGACAGGAACTCTTTATTCAGGGGAGGGCCGGTATGATATTCGGGGTGATCGACGATGCCCCCCAGATGGAGGATGAGATGCGTGAACTGAATCCGAAAGCAAAGGTGGCGATTCTTCCTCTCATCAGAGCAGAAGGAAGGGAGTACCGGGTCAACAGCACGGAAGGCCACAACGGCCTGGTGATGTTTAACCGGATTGGCAGCGGGGCAATTAAGTCGGAGGAAGAACTTCGGCGCGTCTTAGAGTTCTATAATTCGCTCTGTGAGGAGGAAGGGCAGGATCTCCTCCTTTTCGGGAAAGAGGGGAAGTATCATGTGGTGGAGCCGGATGGACAGAAACGTCTGCTCTGTGAAGAGGGCCACAACAAAAGTATTTTGGCGGAAGAGACAGGATCGTACTACCAGATTATGCCGCTTCCTGCCTATACCCGGACGGCTGGCGATTCATTTCTCCAACAGGAGGTTTACGACCAGATTGAGGAGCGGGAACAGTGGCTTGTCTTAAATGATGCGTTGGGTTTA
>CAUEKH010000084.1 GCA_959018155.1 uncultured Hungatella sp. | reverse complement strand
GCCCCTCCCCAGTGTAAAGTAGAGAATAACCAGGATAACAGCCGGCGCTAAGAATCTCACAATAAAACTCCAGGTCCGTTTAAAATACATCGGATACTTTCCATCAGATTCAATCTCACAGGAAGCTTTCTTCGTGCCCCATACCCAGCCCACAAAGAGGCAGAAACAGAGCGCGCCGAGAGGAATCATTAAGTTATCCGTAAATTTCTCCATCACCGCATTCATGGGAAGCATCCGGAACCCATCCGAAATATCAAACCAGGGCAGATTAATCCCTCTCACATCTGACTGGGATAATGAGTATCCGGCGCTGAAAAATGCCATCGGGATTGACAGCACTGCAGTAGATTTCAGTCTTCCGATATGGAATTCCTCGCTGATAAATGCCACACAGCTCTCCAAAATACTGATAGCGCTGGTCAGCGCCGCAAAAAACAGCAGGATAAAGAATACGAGGCCGAAAATCGTCCCGCCAGGAAAACCGGCGAATACCTCAGGAAGCGCCATGAAGGCAAAGCCGCCTCCCATGCCCAGCTTGTCCGCCCCCAGGGTCACAAACACAACCGGGATTATGGCAAATGCCGCAAGAATCGCGACCATGGTATCGAGGATGCAGATGCTCACCGCGCTCTTTACCAGCTTTTCATTTTTCGGCACATAGGAACCGTACGTAACCATGATTCCCATCCCCACAGAGAGGGAGAAAAACGCCTGCCCCAGCGCGCCCACCAGCGTATTGCCGTTAAAATCTTCCGGCTTTACGGTCAGCATGAAGGAGATTCCCTCCTTCGCCCCCGGAAGCGTGACCGCCCGGAACACGCAGGCCAGAAGCAGAAGAAAGAGTAAAGGCATCAGAATTTTACTGACACGCTCAATTCCCTCCGAAACGCCTCTCACTACCACGTAGATACAGAGTAAAAGGAACGCCAGCGCCCACATCAGCGGTTCCACCGGCTTCGTGATAAAATCGACAAAATACGCCTGATAAGGACTGGCCGCCGCGCCAAAATCGGCGCCCGTCGCATACACAAAAATATATTTCATCACCCAGCCGCCCACAACGCTGTAGTAGGACATGATGACAAACAGAGTAATGACCCCGATCCAGCCGGCAAAGGTAAATCTCTTATCCAGCTGGCGGAACGCCCCGATCACATTTTTCTGGGTGTTTCGTCCGATTGATAACTCTGCCAGCATCACCGGCAGACCGATAAACGCTACAATGGCGATATAGCAGAGAATAAACGCTCCGCCGCCGTACGCCCCGACTTTTCCCGGGAATTTCCAGATATTTCCCAGCCCGACAGCGGAACCTGCCGCCGCCAGGATAAAACCCACATTACTTGCCCACTGGCTTCTCTTCTGATGCATAAATCCGTACTCCTGACCTGAAAGAATATTTTTTAAAGCAAAATGATAAGCGCCACCGTAATAGCGGCCACACTGATAATGATAGAAAGGGAATTGACTGCGCTGGCCATCTCCACATCCCCGCCGATCGCACCGGTAAAGGCCGGTGCCACAGATGCCACCGGGCCCAGCGATACAATGGCTAAAGTCTGACGGACCTCCAGTCCAAACGGCGCCAGAAAATAAAATCCCACCGCCATGGAAACCGCGATCGCGTAGCGTACCACAAGGATTTTGACGATCTGTGATGTCTTCTCTTTATCCATACGGATTTCAAATCCGATTCCCAGCATTAAAAGGGCGAGAAACGCATTGGCTGCCCCGGCCGTTTCCGCAAAGCTGACTACCACAGCCGGAAGGCGGAGTCTTAAAATGCTGAGCACCGTCATAATGACATAGGTGTCGAAGGGCACGGATGAAAAAAGCTTTTTCACCATGCGGACAAAGGACGGCTTCTCATCCTCCCCCACCACCATACCGGCCAGCGTATACGTCATCCCGGTACACATGACGGAGTTTCCGGCATCGAATAAGCTGGTGGCCGCAAATCCAATCGGGCTCAAAAAGCTCTGAACAAATGGCATCGTAAAGTTACCAATATTGTAACCGGACATATTGAGCATGGCGAAAGCCTTCGTCTCTTTTGATTTCCGCAGATTCATCACATAGCCGACCGCAATCGTCACAAAGTTACACAGCAGGCCAATGACACACATGGCCAGCAGGGAGTAATCCATGGTAATCTTGCTGAAATTAGCCACAATAGCGGCCGGAAGCGTAATTTTAATCACAATTCCTGAAATTAAGTAAAAATCCTTGGCGTGAAAAAATCCCGCCCGTTTGAGCAGATACCCCATGGCAATAATCGCCACAAACGCAAAAGCTTTCGTCAGAACCCCTATCATATCTCTTCCTCTGTCTATCTTGATTTTTGTGTATACACGATGCACACACCTTTTTATCGTAACCCGCAAAGCTTTATTTGTAAAGTAAAAATTCACATCATACCATATAATACCGTATTTTCCGGCGCTGTACCCGCAAAATACGGCAGCCACGGATTCCTCTTTCTCCTGTGGCTGCCGTATCTGTAATCTCTGTTTTGCTGCGCCTTTTCATGAACCGCTTAATTTCTGTCCCTTACTGACGCCAGACTGTTTATTCGATCACGTGGATCCAGCCTTCCGGTGCTTCCAGACGTCCCATCTGAATACCGGTCAGCGTCTCGTAAAGCTTCTTCGTTACTTCACCCATCTCGTTCATGCCGCTTGGAAGGCAGATTTCCCTGCCGTGATCCACAATCCTGCCAACCGGAGAGATCACCGCCGCTGTTCCGCAGAGGCCGCACTCCGCAAAATCCTTCAGTTCATCAAAGTAAACCTCGCGCTCTTCTACTTCCAGTCCTAAATACTCCTTCGCAACATAGAGCAGGGAACGGCGTGTGATGGATGGCAGAATACTGTCAGACTTCGGTGTAACCACCTTACCGTCCTTCGTCACGAACAGGAAGTTCGCGCCGCCCGTCTCCTCCACTTTCGAGCGGGTCGCCGGGTCTAAGTACATGTTCTCATCGAATCCATTGCGGTGTGCTTCCATAATCGCGTGAAGGCTCATGGCATAGTTAAGGCCTGCCTTGATATGTCCCGTTCCGTGTGGCGCCGCGCGGTCGAAATCACTGACACAGATGGTAAGAGGCTTTACGCCGCCCTTGAAATACGGTCCTACCGGAGTGGTGAAAACTCTGAACTGATACTCGTCCGCCGGTTTTACCCCGATAACCGGGTTGCTTCCGAACATATACGGTCTGATGTAGAGGGTTGCGCCGCTGCCGTATGGCGGAACGTAAGCCGCATTGGCAGCCACAGTCTTCGTCACAGCATCAATAAATCTCTCCTTTGGAAATGCCGGCATCTCCAGTCTCTCCGCGGATGAAACCATACGTTCCGCATTTAAATCCGGGCGGAATGTCACGATCTTTCCATCCTCTGTCGTATAGGCCTTCAACCCTTCAAAAACAGTCTGGGCATACTGGAGGACACCGGCACATTCGCTTAACACCACCGTTGCATCTTCAGT
Organism: uncultured Hungatella sp.; assembly: GCA_959018155.1. Lineage (GTDB taxonomy): Bacteria > Bacillota > Clostridia > Lachnospirales > Lachnospiraceae > Hungatella. The sequence continues at coordinate 5,283 of CAUEKH010000084.1, read as the reverse complement.
CAGGACACCGTCATCCCACGCTCCATTTTTATAATTAGATACGTATCTCTTCTCTGTCTGTACGTATCCGAAACCAAGATTTCCCCAGTCAATATTTTTCTTTTCCATACGTATTTCCTCTTTCCTTACATGATGTACTTATTAATTTTTTTCATTATTATACTTTTCAAAGTAAAAGTCAAGACATTTTCCTTAAGCGGTAAATATCGAATGAAAGCCATAACTCTCAGTTATATAACGCGGCAGTTCCATACGGACCGTTTTCATGGGATTTACTGTCTGGCAGATAATCAGATTGCCCGTCATGGTCAGAAGCATACCGGCATCCTTTGTATCCATCCCGATTTTCTCCCGCATAAAATCGTACATCTGCCTCGTTGCGGCCCTCCAGGCATCCTCCACATTTTTCCTGGAGGCTATGGTAATCAGCTTCTCTTCCGTCTCGATCATCGGAAATGGAACGCAGTTTTCATTTCTCACAACAGAGAGGCGGACCGTGGCGCGGCCTTCGATCTCCAGCCCGCAGTCCTCCACCTCGCCGTCCCCCATGATGGCGTGAAAATCTCCCATGGAGAGAAGGGCCCCCTCCACAAATACCGGGAGATAGAGAACTGCGCCTTTCTTAATCATGGTGCAGTCCATATTTCCGCCGTGATCCATGGGGGTGATGGTGGAAACGCCCTCGCCGGCCGGCGCCACGCCGATTACGCCGATCATCGGCTCGACCGGAATCTCCACCTTCCCGTCGTAATACGCCTTCCCATCTCTGACCGGGACTCGCTTTAACACTTTCTCCGGAAACTCCTCCCGCTCACTTCCGCTGTCCGGGCCCAGCATGACGATTCCCACCGGTCCCAGTTCGATATCGAGTATCTCGACTCTCAACATATCGCCCGGCTGCGCCCCTTCGATATAAAGCGGGCCGGTCGCCGGATTTCCCGGCTTCCTCACCACATTTTCAAAGGTCGCCTCCTCAGGAAGAAACTGATTGGTAAAACAGTCGTATGTCTCAAACACCACCGTCTCCCCGGACCTGGCCGTCGCGCACGGGCGATGCTCTCTGGAAAGACTGTTTGTAATAAATTCTTTTGTAATGGTCAGCATATTTATTTTTCCCCTTTCTTTTTACCACTGAGTTCCGGCCACACCGTGAGAAGCATGGTAAGGAAGCAGGCGCCGCCGCCAATAAAATTGGACACCGGTTCTGCCATGAGCACGCCATCCGTCCCGATGCCAAGAAGCAGGGGCAGTATGAGAATCAGTGGAATTACGATAATGACCTTGCGGAATATGGAAAAGAACACGGCGTTTTTTGCCTTGCCAAGGGCCACGAACACAGACTGTCCCGCAAATTGCAGGGACATCATGAAGAATCCAAAATAGTAGATCCTCATGGCTGGAATTCCTGCCCTTACCAGTTCCTCATCCTGATTGAAAATGCGGATAAAAAACTCGGGAAAGCCGTGGACAAAGAGCCACATCACAGTTGTATACGCAATGGAAACCACGGAAATAAACACGATGGCGCGCTTCACCCGCTTATACTCTCCCGCTCCATAATTAAATCCCATCACCGGCTGCGCGCTGTTGGTCAGCCCGTTGACCGGCATGGAGATAATTTCCCGGACCGAATTGATGACCGTCATTATTCCCACGTATAAATCGCCCCCGTAATGCTGCAGAGACGCATTGTACATAATCTGTACCGAACTGTTGGTGATGGACATGGTAAATCCCGACATGCCGAGGGCCACGATACTCTTCACCCGGCTCTTCTTCAGACGGAACGCCTGCGGTTTCAGCTTCAGAATCGCCTTCTTTCCGGTGAGGAATTTCACAATCCATACAGCGGAAAGCATCTGGGAAATGATGGTGGCAAGCGCCGCTCCCCTGACCCCCATATGAAAGGTAAAAATAAATATGGGGTCGAGAATGATATTGGCGCCGGCTCCCAGCAGCACGGTCATCATGCCAATGGTGCCGAACCCCTGGGAATTGATGAAGCTGTTCATCCCAAGCCCGATCATCACGAAAATACTCCCCAGAAGGTAAATACTGATATACTGATCCGCATAAGGATAGGTCCGATCGCTTGCCCCAAATAAATACAGCATGGGCTTCTTGAACGCCAGCCCCAGCGCGGTGAGCAGAACCCCGAAAATCACCATCAGAATGAAGGAATTTCCCATAATCGTTTCCGCCTCTTCCCGGTTTCCGCGGCCGCGCTCGATAGAGCACAACGGCGCGCCTCCCATGCCGAAAAGGTTGGCAAACGCGATCACCATGGAGATGATGGGAAGGCACAGCCCCAGTCCCGTCAGCGCCAGAGTCGCATGTTCCGGAATGCGTCCGATATAGATTCTGTCAATAATGTTATACAGTACGTTGATTAACTGGGCCAGGGTCATCGGAACCGCCAGCTTCATAATATTCGAGACAATACTCCCTTTTGAAAAATCATTTGCCGTGTCTGACATGGTATCTCAGTCCTTTATCCGATACATTTTCTATCTATCATACCACGGTTCGACAGCTTTGCAAAGTTTAAAAAAATATACTTTTCATCAGTAAGTTTTCGCCAAATCCCTTAAACGATAACCTGCACGCTCCGCACATAAGTCACCGTCTTAAATGATAACCTGCACGCTCAACGCATAAGTCACCGTCTTCAAGTAAAAATCCGTGCCACCGCCAGGGCCGGGGCCGGGCGGGACACGGATTATCTCGCGATGCAGATCAGCAGTGATTCAGCACATTAATCTGCCATCCGATTCCATATCTGTCTGTCAGGAAGCCGTAGCAGCTGCTCCAGTCCGTTTTGGACAGTTCAACCTCCACTTTGCCGCCTTCCTTTAATTGGTCAAAAATCCGTTTTGCCGTCTCCTCATCCTCCGGCGCTACCGCGATGGTAACGTTGTTTCCCTGTTCATACGGCATTCCCGGAAATGTATCGGAAAACAGAAGCGTCCTTCCTTTTACGGAAAATTCCGCGTGCATAATCAGGTGTTTTGCCTCTTCCGGCATGGGCCACGCCGGATTGCCGCCGCCTTCCCCGAACGTCAGAAACTTCGGCGGATCGGCCTCGAAGGCCTTTGCGTAAAATTCCACTGCCTCGCGGCAGCTTCCATTGAAATGGATATACGGCGTAAATTCCATTTTCGTATTCCTCCTTTGATTTTACCATGATGGAACTATTATAACCAGATCTTCCTGCTTTATCATGCTGTACCGCTGCCGTCCGGTCTGCTATTTCACCGGTTCCGGGGAATGGAGAAAGCTTTTGAAAAATTCCTCCGCCCAGCTGTCATCCCGGTTTTCACATGATAAGGTGAGAAAAGCAATCTGGTATCCGCCGGCAACCTCCCCGATATACTGAACGTACGATTCCTCACCGGGTTCTTCGACGCTGCCCGCATAAGCAAACCGGTAGGTCAGGCAGCCATTTTTCCCGTCCACCGCCGCGCCTTCCGTCCCTTCAAATACCCGGTCCGCAATTTCGGGGCTCTCTTCTTTGCTCTTAAAAGCCGTGATTCTGATGGAATGCCAGTCCGTCTGCAATCCGTCATACCAGCTATGGGAGGAGTCATCCTCATCGTATTCGCGCAAGTACCAGCCCGGGACTGTAAATGACATACTGCCTAATTTCTCACGCACCTTTCCCCTCCGGTATCCGATGGGATAATCCGGTTCATACGCGCAAACACCTGCCAGATCCCGCGGATCCTTCTCATTAAGCCGGCATAACATTTCATACTCTTTTACAGGAAATGGAAGCGTTCTATCCAGGAGCAGGGCTTTCTCTAAACAGTCGAGAATCCGCCCGTTGATCTCCTCATCCCGTTCACTGCGGCTTCCGTCCATGAACCAGCATTCCTCCCACATCAGGCTGAGAGCCGTATTCCTGTAAAACCGGGCATCCCTTCCAGGCTCATTCCAGATAAAAAATTCTTTTGCGAACGATGCGATCCCCTCCTGTTCCACCAGGCCCGTCATCTTCACAATCGAAAAGCGGCCAAAGGGGGTGAAGACGGACCCCGGCACCTCCTCCGGCTGATACTGATCCAGATCCCAGCAAAGTCCGAACGACGACCAGTCTTTCTTCTTTTCCTCCCTCTCCTTACACAGTTCCACCATCTTTTCCAGCCATCTGTAAAAATGTTCCTCCCTCATCCGCTCGAAATCGTGATCCTCACTGTATTCTGTGTCATCCTCGATTTCAAATTCCAGCCCCGTCTCAGCCGCCAGTTCTTCTGTAAAACGGATGGCGGCTGCATGAAAACCCGCGCCCGCCAGGCTGGAGGTACATTCCACGTACAGAAACTGGGCCGGAATCTCCCCGTCCAGCCCGGAGGCAAACTGGAAAAAAAGATCACCCAGGCGGCAGAAGGCCACCCGCAAATAATCTTCCTCCTGCCAGACCTCATACCGTTTCTCTTCCCCCAGCATCTGTATCATCTGTTTTACAAATTTTTTATCCTCAACCACCGCGCGACATTGAAATCCTATACTCATCTCTTTCCGCCTTTCCTGCTCCTGCCACAGTGCAGCTATCTTCTCTTCTGAGAACCATTATACATGGCAGCTTCTCTGTTTGTAAAGTGGAGGATTTTATGGTAAAATAGTGGAAATAAAAACAGCTTTGCCGCTGTAAAAAGAGAGGGTATTTCTATGTTGATAAACGATGCTGAAGCAAGACTGAAAGAATTCCATTCCACCGCATTTCCAAAGCAGATAATCACAATCTCGGATCGTGTCCGTATCGCGGTGGGCTGGGGACACAGCAACTGTACCATTGTGGAGGGAGATGAATCCCTGATTTTAATTGATACGCTGGATACTGACGCCAGGGCCGGACGGCTTCTTGAGGAACTGAACCGGACTATCGGGAAACCGGTAAAGACCATTATCTTTACCCACGGCCATCCGGATCACAGAGGCGGCAGCGGGGCTTTTAAGGATACTGTGGAGGAAATTATCGCATTTTCTCCGAAACGGCCGGTGTTAGAGGGCACGGACCGGATTGCTCCTGCTTTAAATAAGCGGACATTCCGCCAGTTCGGATACGGTCTCTCCGATGAAGAACTGATCACCCAGGGACTTGGCCCCAGGGAGGGACAGCCTGTCGGGGACGGAGTGTACTGTTTCCTGCCGCCGACAACCGTGTATACTGAGGACGCCGTCACCCGCACCATCGACGGGGTGACCTTTGAAATGGTATCCGCTGTCGGAGAGACAGACGATCAGATTTTCATTTGGCTTCCTGAGGAAAAGATCATGAGCTGC
>CAUEKH010000083.1 GCA_959018155.1 uncultured Hungatella sp. | reverse complement strand
GGGAGCGGCCGGTTAAGACTACTTCTAAGTGGTCGGGGCGGTGTTTCAGGAAATCCTGGACTACGGTTTCGTCTACCAGATGGAAGTTGGAGACTGCCATGATCTCGTCGAGAATCAGGAGATCGTAGGACTCTTCTACGGCTTTTTTCAGGGTGGATTCCAGTAAGGAGGTGTACCAGAGGGCGGCTTCTTTTTTCTGGGAATCGGTCATGTTTGAGAAGAAACCGAAGCTTTTTTCGCATGGTGTTACTGTGATCTCAGGGATTTTTTTCAGGGCTTCTACTTCTCCGGAATGATCGGTTTTTAAAAATCTTGTTATCAGGACTCTGCGGCCGCATCCGGCGGCGCGGACGGCCAGACCGATGGCGGCGGTTGTTTTGCCTTTTCCGTCACCGCAGTAGATGTGAACACATGATTTCATTTGTTTTCCTCCTTTGGGCTGTTTCGGTTATTATTTTACAGTTACTGTTTCTATGGTTCTATTCTGGACTTTGGGGGCAGGATTATTCCCGGCCTAAGTATTCTTTTACGAATCGGGAGACTTCCTGTTTTCTGTTGTAGCGTTCCCGTACGTAGTTGATGTGAAGGCGCTCTTTGGCTCTCGTCATGGCTACGTAGAACATGCGGCGCTCTTCTTCCATGTCGGCGTCGAGGACGGCCTTGTGGTGTGGGGTGACACCCTCGTTGGCATCCAAGATGTAGACGATTCTGTATTCGAGGCCTTTGGAACTGTGCATCGTCATAAGGGAGACGCCTTCGGCCTTTGTTTCTCTGCTTCTGGCCTGTTCTTTCAGTTCTTTTCCGTACTCTTCCATGTGGGCAAACCACGCCTCCTGTGTCTTGAAACCGGCGGCGCTTTCCTGAAGCTGGTCCAGAATCTCCAGCAGTTCTTCGGGCTTCATGCGGCGGAACTGGGCGTATTCCCTGATATAATCATCGTATCCGATGGCTTTGCGTATGTAGTTGACAGCCGCCACGGGAGCCATGGTCTTTATCATCTGCAAATCGTATTCTAACTGCTCTATCCGCTCTACCATCCAGCCTTTGTCCTGATAGAAGGATTTTACGGCCTCCCAGCTTACAGTGGGGAATTCTAAAGCATCGCGGCTGATATAGCGGTTGGGACGGTTTATGATAGTCAGAATATTGGAGCGGCTTAAATTGTCGGAGGCGGCATTGATATAGGCGATGATATTTTTGGAAATCCAGTGGTCGTACAGATTGGGGACGGAGTCTTTCATGCAGAATGGGACGTTGTATTCCATCAGCCTCTCAATGAGCAGACGGGGGCCTAAATTGGTCCGGTAGAGGACGGCCATCTCGGAATAATCATACCCGGCTTTTGCGTAGTCCATCAGTTCCCGCACGATTTCCACGGTTTCCTCTGACGGGTCCTGCCACATTCTCGTCACTACCGGCTTTCCAGGTCCTTTTTTCGTGATGATATCCTTTGGAAATCTCGTCTTGTTGTGCCTGATCAGGACTCCGGCTGTGTCTACAATATCCTTTGTACTACGGAAATTGATATTTAAAAGGACACGTTTTGCATCGGGGTAATCTTTCTCAAAGCCCAGCATGATTTCCGGTTTTGCACCGCGGAAACGGTAGATCGACTGGTCGTCATCCCCTACGATAAACAGGTTATTTTCCGGAGCGGCCAGCATACGCACAATCTCATACTGTACCCGGTTGATGTCCTGAAATTCGTCCACCAGGATATACTGGTACTTTTTCTGCCAGGCCGCCAGGATGTCCTTCCTCTGGGTAAACAACTCGTAGCACATGACCAGCATATCGTCAAAGTCAATTAAATTTGCCCTTCTTAAACGGTCTTCATATCCGCTGTAAAGCTGCTTGAAAATTTCTTCCGAGCAGTTTTTGGAGTAGTAATGATCGAGGGATATCATTTCTCCCTTTACGGAACTGATCTCAGACAGGATGGAGGAGACGAATTCTGCCTCGTCTTCCACCTCGATCTCGTATTTCTCCATCAGTTCCTTCACATAGAGAGTCCGCTGTTCTTCTCTGACAATATTTCGCGCGTCGTAACGGTATGCAAATTTCAGTATCCGGAAAAATATGGCATGAAATGTGCCAAAGCTTACAGACGACGCCCTCCCGCCGCACAGACCTTCGTACCGCTCTTTCATCTCCATGGCGGCCGCCTTTGTGAAGGTGATGACCAGAATGTTGGAGGGATTTACCCCATATTCTTCTGTCAGGTATCGAATCCGGTGGGTAATCGTAAATGTCTTGCCTGACCCGGGACCGGCAAGCACCAGCATCGAACCGCGATCGTGTGTCACAGCTTCCTTCTGGGCCCCTTCGAAAATAACTTCTTTACTCATCGGCTTCCTCTTATCATTTCATTCATTTTCACTCTGTTTCTGCTGCCGCGCAGATCGGCTGCGCAGACAGATAGAAAGCCGCGGCACTGTCGTCGTCTTCAGACAGGACCGCGGCCCATGGTACTGTTATTTTAGTAAAGCAGACTGCCGTAATCTCTTAGCAGCTTAAAAGTTCGATTCCTTTGCGGATTCTTGCAAGAGATTCTTCTTTGCCGAGAACTTCCATAATCTCGGTAGCGCCGGCCGGTGTCATCTGCTTTCCGGAAACAGCGGTGCGGACTGGCCACATCACGAAGCCGGTCTTGTAGCCATTGGCGGAAACGTATTCTGCCAGGGAAGCATACAGGGCATCGTTGCTGAAATCCTCCTGCTTTTCGAGAATCGGAAGGACCTCGGTGAGCACCTTTAAGGATGTCTCTTTGTTCGTCTTCATTTTTTTATGGACGTACATCTCCGGGTCGTACTCGGGAAGTTCCTGGAAGAAATCAATATGACCCTCGATATCCGGGAAAATCTCGATTCTTGTCTTTACCATGGCAGCGACCTTTTTCAAATCGAGGTCTTTCGTGATAACGGCCTTTAAATACGGCTCTGCCATCTCATAGAACTTATCAAAGTCCATGGACTTCATATATTCCCCGTTCATCCATTTCAGCTTTGTCATATCGAAAACCGCCGGGGATTTGCTGATATTGTGATAGTCGAAATCGGCAACCAGCTCTTCCAGAGAGAAAATCTCCCTGTTTTCCGCCGGGGACCAGCCAAGCAGAGCCACATAGTTGACAACAGCCTCAGAGATAAATCCCTGCTCAATTAAATCCTCGTAGGAGGCGTGTCCGCTTCTCTTGCTCAGCTTCTTGTGCTCCTCATTCGTAATCAGCGGGCAGTGGACATAAACCGGAACCTCCCAGCCAAATGCGTCATAAAGACGGTTGTACTTCGGCGAAGAAGAAAGGTATTCATTTCCACGCACCACATGAGTGATTCCCATTAAGTGATCATCCACCACGTTGGCGAAATTGTAGGTAGGATATCCGTCTGATTTAATTAAAACCATATCGTCCAGTTCGGAGTTGTCCACAGTGATATCACCGTAAATCTCATCGTGGAAGGTGGTCGTTCCTTCTGTCGGGTTATTCTGGCGGATTACGTACGGCATACCGGCCGCTAAATTGGCTTCCACCTCTTCTTTGGATAAATGGAGGCAGTGCTTATCATAAGTCATAATCTCCTGACCATCTACCACCGTCTTTAAAGAATCAAGGCGCTCCTGGGTACAGAAGCAGTAATACGCCTCCCCCTTCTCCACCAGCATCTTCGCATACTCCAGATAGATCCCTGCCGCCTGACGCTCGCTCTGAACGTACGGTCCGACACCGCCATCCTTGTCAGGGCCTTCATCATGGACAAGGCCGGTCTCTTCCAGTGTTCTGTAAATGATTTCCACAGCGCCTTCTACATAGCGTTCCTGATCTGTATCCTCAATTCGAAGAAGGAAATCACCGCCTTCGTGTTTTGCAATTAAATAAGCGTATAAAGCAGTTCTCAAATTACCCACGTGCATACGGCCGGTAGGGCTTGGTGCATACCTTGTTCTCACTTTGCTCATATCCATACACTCCTGTATTTTCTGTCTATTTTTTCTGTCCGCATCCGGACAGACGAATAAGCGGCAGGATCCCGAAGCAGTTCCAGTCCGATTTCTGCCGCCACACGTACCTAATTATATAACGAAGGCCGGGAAAAGACAATGATTTCATCAAAATTTTGTCTGTTCCGGGAAATTCCCGGAATTTCCCGGAACGCTTCGCACTGGATGAGGCCTGTGAGGCGGGACAACACTGCAGCCACGGTTCTGACTCATGTTGCCCGCCATGTCTCATGCCGCCTTTTACCGAAATGGAGGGGTAAACGCAATAATCCCAAAAATCACTGCCGCAATCAGAATAATAATCGCCGCAAGACGCCTGTTTTTTATAATCAGCGGATTTCCGGAAGAGGAAGCATCCCCCTCTTCTCCGACGACTTCTTCCTCCCCGGCATTTTCCTCTTCTCCAATGCCTTTCTCTTCTCCAGCGCCTATCTTTTCTCTGGTACCCAACTTTTCTCCAGTACTTAATTTTTCTCCAGTACCTTCCTCTTCTCCGGTCTCGCTCTCTTCTCTGGTCTCTCTCTCTATCCCGGAGTCAGCCATTGCCTCCCTGGAAACAGACTCTCCAGAAACGCCCTCTCCAGAAACATCCTCGCCAGAAACAGTCTCTTCAGAAACATCCTCCTCTGAAACATCCTCCTCTGACTCCACTTCTGATTCCGTTCCTGCCTCTCTCACGCTCTCCCACTCCTCCAGGCACCGTTCAGCCTGCGCAAAGTCAGACGCTTTCACATAGATATCTTCCCCGAAAACAGAATACCCCATTAAAACCTTCATATAGTCCCCGCTCTCCTGGTCGAGGGCATAGGACGGAATCCCATGCTGTTCCAAAATTCCGCGAAGGACCTCTGATTCCAGATGGTCGCTGACTGACGTAAGCTTTCTAACTTCCTGCGCTGTCCCGGTGAACTCTCCATCTTCCTCTTTCGTCTCTTTTACCTTAACAAGTTCGGTCTGGCAGTCGGTACAGACTGTTATTCCATCCACGAACTCCGCGCCACAATTCGGACATCTCATTGTCATACTCATTTTCTCCATTCCGCAGGGCTTCCTGCACTGTCAGTCGGATTTCCGGCGATACGTAAAAATACCGCTCGCACCGCGCCTTCCGATATCAGCCGTCATTACCTGTTATCACATTAGTTTCTGCTTTCAGTATAACACACTCAAAAAGCAAAAGAAACAATATCCCGGGCTGTTTTCATGTTACGGTCACAATTCAGCCTTTCAGTGCCAAATTGCAACTCTTACTGTAACATTACAGCCGCGGGATACTGTTTCCCACCTCTATTTTGCCAGAGAGTCCGTCAGGATCGAATCCAGTTCTTCCTCTGTCACATCAATATGATAGAACAGCTGATAAAATTCCTTTACCTCTTCTCTGATATCTGCCTGATAATATTCCGGGTAGACCAGACTGCCCAGCCACTCAATTCCGATCATCCGGTTCACAGAAGGCGGGCTGTTCATAAAGCTGTAGGGCGCCGACGGAATCTTATAGATTCTTCCTTCCGAGACCGCAGCCAGTTCCTTCCACATATCGTCATTTATAATGGAATCGTAGAGTTTCTGCTTATCTACAATAATGATGTCCGGTTCCCAGAGAAGCAGCTGTTCAAAGGAGACTTCGCTCCCTGCTCCATTGGCGACTGCCTCCACATCCGCCGCGTTCACCGCGCCGACCCGCTCAATCACATCTGCATGGATAGAGCCCTTTGCGTTGGTATGAAGTCCATCATCGCCGGAGGCGAAATAGACGCTTTTTCTGTCCTTGTCCGCTATGGCCGCGGCCGTCTCTCCTGCCTTTTCAATCATATTTTTGCAGTATGACGCCAGCTTTTCGGCCTGCTCCTTATCCCCTGTGATCTCACCCAGCATCTCATACGCTTCCGCCATGGTCGGCAGAGTCGCTTCCACGAAGATAACCGGGATGTCAAGCTGCTCCTGAAGCGCATCCATGTCTTCCTTCACAGACTTTTTGGCCTCGCCGATATCAATGATGACATCCGGCGCCTCGGCAATCAGCGCTTCCATATTCAGGCTGGCGTTCTTTCCGTAAAACTGACCAAATTTAGGAAGACCCCAGTACTTTTCGTCGATATACTGTTTCGCCTCGCCGGAGAAATCAGTGGCCAGACCTGCCAGCCGATCCGGGCTCACGGTATAGAGGACAATCTGAGCCAGAGGGCCTGACGGCGCGATCTTTGTGATTTCCGCAGGGATTTCCACTTCACGTCCGGCAGAGTCGGTGATAATTCTCGTCTGTCCGTCCATTGCGGACTCTCCGCCAGAATTCCCGGAACCGCCAGCCTTTGCCTCCTGCGTTTTCTCTGCCTCGTTTCCTGACTCTGCAGTCCCGCCTTTTGAGCCTGCGTCTCCGCCTTTTCCCTCAGAACCGTCAGCCGCCTCTGTAGTGGCCGCCTCTGTAGCTGCCGCCTCTGTAGTGGCCCCTTCTGCCGGAACCGTTTCCTTAAGCTGAGCTGTCTTCCCTCCACAGCCCGAAACCGAGACGGTCAGGCAGACAGCCGCCAGGGCCATTACCAGTTTCTTGTTTTTCATACCAGTTTCCTCCTCATCTTAAATTCCTCTTCCAGTCATTCCCCGGAAAAACCCATTTTCTCGATTCCTGCCCTCACCTGACAGCCGGAACGTGTGACCGCCCGGTTGCTGCCCTGACGGATTAAATTTTCCGTCTTTTTCACATCTGTGATGAGAGTTCCCGCCAGTTCATCTACTCCAAACGAAAACAGAACGGGGGCCATGGGAACGCTCGGCCCCACCAGGATGACCCTCCCATTCCCCGAAAGTTCCAGTAACCTTGGAAGCGTCTTATTGACCAGCGTAAATCCGGTAATAAATACGTAGTCCATTTCCGGCAGAAGATATTCACAGGCGGTATCCGGGTAGTCCCCGTTTTTCACCTCCCGCTCCAGAATAAATACCTCGCCGGCCTGTTTTAAGAACTGTTCCGCATAGTAGAAATGGCCGATGGTCGCAACCTTTTTTCCTCTTAAATCCTCGGCGTGAGCCGCAAAAGTATCCTTCTCCGTCATCATGACCGCCCCCGCAGTGCGGGAAATTTCCATTTCCAACTGCTGCCGCCTGTTATAGAACGCGTTGACTGCCGCGGCGCCAATGGCAGCTTCTGTAAAATTCCAGGATTTAATCAGAGAAGCGGCCGCCTTCCAGGTCATTCCATTTTCCCACAATTCCTCATCCACGATCCTCGGCCTGCTCTGTAAATGATTGGTTGCCGCGGCCCCTGCCGCCTCCCCCACCTTCACCAGGGTTGAGCCGGAACCCACCAGGACGGAATCCACCAGAACCGTATCTGGTATCGGTTCAATCAGTTTATCGTATAAGTCCCATGCCATGATTACTGCCTCCCGCTGCTCATTTTATTTTCCGGCATACACAGTTTTCTATCCCCTGCCTCGATGAGCCGGATGGGGATTCCATACAGCGTCTGAAGCAGTTCCTCTGTCAGCACCTCCCCCGGCTTTCCGAATGCCTGAACTTTTCCGTCCAAGAGAACGGCGGCCTGGTCTGCATAGAGAAATGCCTGGTCCGGGCTGTGGGTGGACTGGACAATTAAATATCCCTTTCCAGCCAGCCGCTTTAATTCCTCCATCACACGGGCCTGGTTGCCGTAATCTAAATTGGCACACGGCTCATCCATAATCAGGATTCCCGCCTGCTGTGCAATCGCTCTGGCTATCAGGACAAGCTGCTGTTCCCCTCCGCTGATATGGCCGTAAGAACGGTGGGCCATATGTTCCATATGAACCAGAGCCAGGGCTTCCATGGCCTTCTCCCTCTGCTCTTTTCCCGGGCTGGAAAATCCCCTCATCGAGGAGGTCGTCCCCATAAGGACCATATCCAGCACAGAAAAGGCAAATGCAGAATCGTGATTCTGGGGAATATACGCAATCTTTCTCGCCAGTTCCCTCTCTTTTAAAGTTCTCACATCCGTGCCATCTACAAGCACTCTTCCGCCATACCCTTTCAGAAGGCCGAGAATACAGCGAAACAGCGTACTCTTTCCGGCGCCGTTTTTTCCAAGCACACAGACTAAATTTCCCGGCTCAACAGCAAGGTCCACGCCCTTCAGCACGGAAAAGCAGTGATATCCAAAAGTCAGTTCTTCTACTAAAAGTCCCATCATCCATCACCTCTCACAGTCTGTTGCCTTCCTTCAAAATCAGATAGAGGAAGAACGGCGCGCCCACAAATGCGGTCAGAATTCCGATCGGAATCTCGCTGGTCGCCAAAAGCCTTGCAAAATTATCCACAATAATCAGGAAACTCCCGCCCAGCAGCAGGGAGGCCGGCAGCATTTTCCTGTAATCACTTCCCACCAGCATACGGGAGAAATGAGGAATCACCAGACCCACCCAGCCGATCAGGCCGCTGACTGATACGGAGGCCGCGGTTATGAGTGTGGCACAGAGCACCACCACCAGCCGGACGCGCCTCGTATTGACACCGATACAGCGCGCCTCCTCCTCTCCCAGAGTCAGCACATTGATTTTCCACCGCAGGCAGAGAATCGGAATCATTCCCACAATAATCCAGGGGGCCGCAAATGTTACATCCGAAGGCCGTATGGAAGCCAGACTCCCCATGAGCCAGTAGGTGATGACCGGCAGTGTATTATTCGGATCCGCCACAAGCTTTAAGAACGATACGGCCGCGGTGAACAGGGAACTGATCATCATCCCGGCCAGCACAAGCCCCAAAGTCTGATTATATTTGACGCGGCTGCTTATGAGGCAGACAA
>CAUEKH010000082.1 GCA_959018155.1 uncultured Hungatella sp. | reverse complement strand
TTTCGGGCTTACTCGTTAATAATCTTTACCTTCAGATTCATAGAAATCCCCTACTTCTGGAGAAACATCATGGCCTAGCGCATTTCCTTCTTTTCTGCCACCTGTTCAGCAATGGCCATTGCCATTTTTTCACTGATTCCTTTTACTTCGGACAGCCGTTCCGGCTCTTCTTCCATGATCCGGAAGGTGTCGGCCTTGAAACGGCGCACGATTCTGGCAGCCAGCGCGGCCCCAATGCCCTTAATGGCTCCGGAACCGAGGTAACGTTCCATGGCTGCCGTGTCCTCGGGCGCTTTGATTTCATAGCTTTCCACCGTCATCTGCTCGCCGTATACCGGATGCTCCGTCATCGTTCCAACGGCTTCCACCATTTCCCCTTCACTGATGTAGTGAAAATTTCCTACCAAGGTGTACTCGTCCCCTTCGTCGATGAGGCTTAAGACCGTATAGCCGTTGTCTTCGTTCCGATATTTTATTTTCTCCACAAATCCAGTAACTATCGCCATGCACTTCCGTCCTTCCGCCTTTTTGTATGGAAATCATCTGACTGTGCCATCAAGCCGCTGACTATGCCCGTCCGACTAAACATCATTCTGTCATACTTGCTTCTACACAAAACAAGCCCTGCCGGAGTCATACGCTGCCGCCAGGGTTGTCTTTCCTGAAATCGCAAAAAATGTCCTCTGAATCTTTAATTAAATTCCGACTTCTCCCCATGAGTAAATTCAATAAATTTACCCGTGCCGATAGCCACTGCCGTAAGCGGATCTTCCGCTATCATCGTATTGATACCGGTTTTCTCCTCAATCAGAGCATCTAAGCCGCTGAGCAGGGAACCGCCGCCGGTTAAAACGATACCGCGGTCGAAAATATCCGCCGCCAGTTCCGGTGGCGTTCTCTCCAGAACGTTGTGTACCGCGTCCACGATCTGCATGGCCGGCTCTTTTAACGCGTCTAACGTCTCATCAGAAGTCACCACAATCGTCTTCGGAAGGCCGGTTACCAGGTTACGTCCGCGCACTTCCATGGTCAGCACTTCCGGCCTTCTGTATGCCGCGCCAATGTTAATCTTGATATCCTCAGCCGTTCTCTCACCAATCAACAGATTGTGTTTCTTTCTCATATAGCGGACCAGCGCCTCATCGAAATCGTCGCCGGCCACTTTGATGGAGGTGGAAACAACCGTGCCCCCGAGGGAAATAACCGCGATATCAGAGGTACCGCCGCCGATATCGACAATCATGTTACCGCACGCTTTCGCAATATCAATTCCCGCGCCAATCGCTGCGGCAACCGGCTCCTCGATGATAGCGACTTCTCTGGCGCCCGCCTGGTATGTCGCGTCCTCTACCGCCTTCTTTTCAACCTCCGTAGCGCCGCTTGGGATACAGACACTGATTCTCGGCTTTCTCAGAGTCTTCTTGCCTACGGCTTTTGTGATAAAATATTTCAGCATTTTTTCTGTTACCGTGTAATCAGAAATAACGCCCTGGCGCAGCGGTCTGACCGCTACAATATTTCCCGGCGTTCTTCCTATCATCAGCCTGGCTTCCTCGCCGATGGCCTTAATCTTGTTGGTGTCGCGGTCGATCGCCACAACTGACGGCTCCTTTAACACAACACCTTTTCCCTTGATATAAACAAGGATACTGGCTGTACCCAAATCTATTCCAATATCATTTGACATCATAATTATTTTCCTCCTGTACGGTATTACCTGTTTTCAAAGTTCCCTCTATTGTATTCTGTATTCAGAGCACAGCAGCTGTGCCGAAACTGGCGGAGGTTCCCGGACTGCAAAAATGTCTTCCCATAAGTCGTAAACACGTCTGCAAATGCAGTTCCGATGACGGTGTTCCTTTCCGGCGGCGAATCCGGCAAACTGCCGAACGCCAGGCACTGTGTTCTCACATTTCATTTATCTCCCTTATTATATACAATAAACGCCTGTTTTTAAAGGGGTTTTTAAATTTTTATAATTTCGTAGGTTTTTACGGTTACTGTTCACACTGCATGGGACTTCTGGACGGGAGCGCCCTCATATCCACGGTTTTGACGATTTGATGGAAGGTGTGTCCGTTCTTAGGCCGGCAGGGTGTGGTCAGAAGGGAGGGAATCCGGCCTCAAAGCCGGATTCCCAGCAGGCTTGAATCGGATTTTTCTTCAGAAAAATCCGATGAATGCCAGCGATGCCCTTTTGACCATTCCCTGCCGGCCTTAGAACGGACAGCACCTGGAATCATGAGTCAAAACCGTGGATATGGGGGGACTCCTGCCCGGAAGTTCCATGCGGTGTGAGCAGTAACTTTTATGATGTCAATGATACAGCCAGGATTTCCATATCTCCTTTCTTCTCTGTCTTTTCATTCTTTCTGCACCGCCTGTTTTTCGACCTGCTGCTATTCACACCAGTCTACTTCTGCGCGGCTCATAAATCCATCCTCCGGCATAATAAATGCCTTTATAACCGGGGCGCCTTCCGGCTTCCTGCAGCGATAAGCGTCCATTCCATTTTTCAGTTCAATTCTTACGCCGTAGCCCCCAATAACCGTCAGCTTCAGGCACTCCTCCGTTATGTACTTATCCTCCGTCGCAAGTCCTCCATCCACAAGATAGAGCGTTCCATTTTTCAGTTCCGTCCGTACCTCAAGAAATTCCCCGGACTCCTTAAGAGATATTCGTCCCGTTCCCGGCTCCAGCCGTCTTCCCCGTTCATCCGGAATTCTGGAAAGCCGGTGAAGATATTGCAGTCCCCTGTTTCTCCAGATAAGCGACTCCTCTCTCTGACGGTTAAGTGTTCTCTCTATTTCCTCAAATCTTTTTTCATCAATGCAGCCTTTCAGCTTCCCGAACCGCTCCATCATTTCCGCAGCCCTCCCGGCGCCGGCAAAAAGGCGGTCATAAACCGATTGAATTAAGGTTCTTCCGTCCCGCATCTGATATTGAAACGGGAGGTGGTGGTACCATAAAAGCTGTTCTTCCTCCACACGTTCTGTATCTTCTATCAGTTGTCCCCGTTCCGCCTCATACTGCATACAAAATCCACTTCCGCCTGCAGTTCTGTCATATCCCATGCCGGATTCATCACAACCATGAAAAGCGCTGCGGCTTTCCGGTTCCGGATGAAAATGGGTATCCCGGTCGCACAGAAAACCGAGCCCATACGGTGCCGCATACGCCGCATAGGTGGCGTAAGAGTCTGACAGCAGCCCGCTAACCGTTTCAATAACATTCCTGTCCGTTGAAAAAGTCAACTCCGCCCACTCCTCTTCAATTTCAGCCAGTGATCGGAACGGGTCAAATGCCAGGCGTCCCGTGCCAAAGAAATTGGCCTGTGCCATAGTATACCGCGTCCAGTTTCTGTCATTTCCCGTGTTGACCACAGCGTTAAACACCTCGCGGCACACTGCGGCGGTTTTTCCATTTCCCGTTTCTTCTATTAATATACGCTTAAACTCCTCCGGAACGAAACAGAGATGTGTTGTCTGACCTTTATATTCCAGGGCTGTCTGAACCTCCAATCCCAGCTTCGTATGGCGCATCGCGCCAAATAATGGCGACAGCGGCTCATTTACCTGGAAATCGAGCGGTCCGTTCTTAATCTGAAGAATTACATTGTCCCGGAATTTTCCGTCGAGAGGCGCAAATACTTCATACGCCTGACACGCCCGATCCGCGTTTAACCCGGGGACGTGGTAGACAAAGGCCCGCCAAAGGACTATGCCGCCGTATGGTTTTAAAACATCCGCCAGCATATTGGCGCCACACGCGTGATCCCTGCCATATTTTAAGGGGCCCGGCTGGCCCTCGGAATCGCCTTTCACGCAGAAGCCTCCAAAATCCGGTATCAGCCTGTAAATGAAGTCGGCTTTCTTTTTCCAAAAAGCTTTTACCTCCGCCTCTTCCGGATCCGCGGTATCCAGGCCCCCCTGCAGAATCGGCGTATCGAATGAAACCGAGGTATAAATTCGGATTCCGTAATCTCTGAAACAGTCTGCCAGTTCCGCCAGTAAGGCGATGTTCTCATCCGAAATGAATTTCGGATCGGGATTCACATTGTTGATCACCAGCCCGTTAATGCCAATCGCCGCGCAAAGCCGGCCATAATCACGGTACCGCTGAAATGCGGACTCATCCGGATTTTTCCATTTCCAGAAACTCTGTCCTGCATACCCGCGCTCGATCGAACCGTCAAAATTGTCCCAGTGGCTGAAGATCCTTCTCTTAAAATATGGCGTTCCATCCAGGCAAATCCCTTTTAATGTGTGTTCTCTCTGAATATGCGATATCAAAGTATAGACACCATAGAGCACACCTGTGCCAACGCCATCAATCTCTATCACCCCATTCTTTTCCCGAATGCGATAGCTGCCTTCTTCTTCCCGGCTGCCTTCTTTCTGACTGCCCTCTTCCCGGCTGCCTTCTTCCCGACTGTCCTCTTCCTGGCTGCCTTCTTCCTGACTGTCCTCTTCCCGGCTGCCCGCTTCCTGACTCTCCTCTTCCCGTTTTTCGCTTTCCTTCCCAGCTTCCTTTTTCCCCGTCTCCACAATCCGTAAACCGGTCCGGCTGATTACGCTGTCATCTGCTTCCGGCCCGCACCATTCTGGCGTGTATCCGGCCATGCGAGAAAGCGCTTCTGTCAGTTCAAAACGGATCGCCTTATCATAGCTGGTATCTAAAAATATGTTCTTCAGTTTCCGGAGATTCTCAAAGCAGTACGCCTCAGTCTTTGGCCTGTAGCGAAGATACATCTCATATCCGTCCTCTGTAAAATCTTTCGGGTATATCCCGGCGCTCTTCTCAGCATACTCCTCAGCCACCTTCTCTGCCACGTTCTCTACAATGTTTTCTACCATGTTCTCTGCCACATTCTCTGCCACATTCTCCGCGCAACCGTTGCCGTCGAAAACGTTCCCACAGACATTCCCCCGCTCCTCCGTCACCAGCTGAGGCGACCATTCTCCTCTCCCCGTCTTCCCGGATTCCAGTCTGATCGCCTCACGCCCCGGATAAGTCTGTGCTGTCAGCTGAAAAGTAAGATGAAACTCCCCTCTCACTCCTTTCAGCGCCCGGCTGACATCTGCCTCATACCAGCCCGTCCGCCCCCTGTAAAAATCTATCGTATCCACATACTCCCCTTCGTATTTGGCCGCTTCATTCCAGGAAATCCCCGCTCCAATCTCAACAGTTCCCAGTTGATGAATCTCAATTCTCCCATGAAACGGCACTTCCCGCGCGTACAGACGCAGTTTTGCCTTCTCTATCCGTTCTCCTCCGGTATTTCCACGAAACTCTATATACGCAATCCGTCGTCCAAAGCCAATATCCAACGGTTCACCCGGATCAACCGATCTTTCCGACTCGCCGAACCGTACATACGTATCTGCAATTGCTTTATATTTACCCATACTGACTCCTCTATTCAAGAATATCCGGCCCTGTCGCAATGACGGAACCGGATATCAAAGTATACTCTTACCTTTTTTATTTTATCGCAGTCGGCCGATTATTTCCTGCCTTCCCGCTCTTCATACGCAGCAGCAAATTCCTTCGCGATCTTGTCTCCGCCGCGTTCTTTCCAGACCTCCAGCTGGGCTAAATAATCATCCTTTGTTATTTTTCCCATAATATATTGAGTTGCTGCATCATCAAGCATTGTATTTAACTCAGCGCCTACCTCATTGTAAGTTTCAGAAATCAGTCCGGTAGTCGGATTGGCAACCGCATACGGCAGATTCTCTTCCAGGATTTCCAGAGTCCTCTTCTGTAACTCCTCTCTCTGCACTGGCATTGTATGTAAATCAGGGTAGACAACTGCAATCGGTGACGCATATGGAAGGTAAATCTGCTGACCCACCTCATCTACCTTATCAGGAACCGGAACAGCCGTCCCATTTTCTATATTGTAATGTTCCCCTTCAATACCAAGAACCAGAAGGTTACACATTTCTTCCTCGCCAAGCTGGTCGAAGAATTTCAGGATTCGAAGCATATCCGCTTCCTCCGGCACAGCCTTTTTGCTGATGGCAATGATGCCGTTGTGGCCGCTTCCGGCCGATGTAAATGTGCCTTTGTCACAGGAAAATACGCCGTTTGCGTGGACAACCGCATTTGGATCTTCCATGGCATACTGGGCAAAATTGTTGATATTAAAATACATTCCGGCCTTACCTTCTGTCCAGAGGGCTTCGATCTGGGAACGTGTATGAATCGCGTATTCCGGATGAAGGGCGCCATTGGCGTATAAATCACGTACCATATCGAGGGCTTTCTGGTATTCCGGTGTAAACTGCGCAAGTGTCATTTCACCATTCTCGTATCTCCAGCCGTTCGGTCCACCGAGATAGACATTGAACCAGCCAAGCGGACTGATACAGCTTCCATACGTGTCATCAATCCCATTTCCGTCAGGGTCATCTTTGGCAAATGCAATCATCAGGTTATACAGATCGTCCACGGTCTTCGGCTCTTCCAGCCCCAGATTCTCAATCCAGTCGTAACGGTATCCTACCGCGTCACGGGAAAGCCCTCTCTCTTTCGGCAGTCCGTAATTGCGGCCGTCGATAGCGTAAGACTGGTACGTAATATCACTGATCTTGGAAATGTTGGGGAACTGATCAATATAATCCGTCAAATCCCAGAAAATGCCCTGTTTCATCGCGTTAATCATGTAGGTCTTGGAAAGCTGGCTTCCGCCGAAGCTGATCACCATCGGGAGTTCGTCGGACGCGATCATGGTTGGAAGCATCTCATGAAGCGTGCTGCCTGGATACGCCGTGATGTTCAGTTTTGTGTTGGTGTACTCCTCGATTTTCGTCTGCGCCGCGTTTCCCGGCTGCGGGAATTCCACCCCGTCATAGCCTATCACCATTTCAATGGAAAATGGTTCTGTCTCTGCCGCTTCATCAGCCGCTGCTACTCCTGCCGCGTCGGTGGACGCATTCGCGGACGGCGCTGCGGTTGACCCTCCATTTTCTGCTGTCTTTGACGAACAGCCTGCTGCTGCCATGGCGCAGACAAGAAGCGCTGCCGCCAGTTTCACTGTTTTAAATGTAGATTTTCTCATATGATTTTTCCTCCAATTATTTAACCTTTAACCGACCCAACCATCATTCCTTTTGCAAAGTGCTTCTGCAAAAACGGATAGACACAGAGAATCGGAACTGTTGCCACTAAAATAACTGCCATTTTAATACTCTGGGACATAGCGGTCACGCTTGATTCCACCGCCTCGCCGTCGCCAAGTCCGGCTGATACGTAAACAATCTTTCTGAGCAATACCTGAATCGGCCATAAATCCGGTTTCTGAATGTAGAGCAGGGCCGACATATACGTATTCCAGATGCCTACCGCATAAAACAGGCCAAAAGTTGCCAGCGCCGGAAGTGCCAGCGGCATAACAATTTTAAATAATATCATCAGTTCATGGCAGCCGTCCATTCTGGCGCTCTCCCTCAGTTCGTAGGGAATGTTCTGGAAAAAGTTCTTCATTACAATTAAGTTAAATGGGCTGACCAGAGACGGTATCACCATGGACCATAAGGAATTTAAAAGTCCCGTCTGTTTCACAACAAAGAAAGTCGGAATCATTCCGCCGCCAAACAGCATGGTAAAGATTACTAAATTGAGCAGAAGCTTTCTTCCGGGCAGCGTCGTCTCCGCTAAGGAGTACGCCATCAGCGCGGTTACCAGCAGCTTGGCTATCGTACCTGCGGCTGTGATGAAAACCGTCACCGCAAGACTCCGCGGCAGTGTCCTGGTAGAAAATATGTATTTGTACGCTTCCAGTGTAAACTCCTTAATAACAAAACCCGGAGTTTTCGATACGGAAGTGACCAGTACGTACCAGAACGGGATGATACAGACGGCAGCACATAAGGCCAGTACAATATAGATTATCATATCACATGCGGAAAAACTGTTTAATTGTTTTTTCTGTTTCATTTTGACCTCCTCTCAATAGATTGCCTCATCTGTAACTTTTTTGCTCAGCCAGTTTGCGCCAAGTACCAGGATGACTCCAACAGTGGATTTAAACAGTCCGACGGCAGTAGAGTAACTGTACTCCCCGTTGATAATACCCCGGTTATAAACGAAGGAGTCAAACACCTCAGCCACATCCCGGTTCATGGCATTGCTCAGCAGAAGGGTTTTCTCCACGCTGACATCGAGTACAGAACCAAGGTTCAGCACCAGATTCGTCATGATCAGCGGAAGCAGACACGGAATGGTAATGTAAAGCATCTGCTGCCACCGGCTGGCGCCGTCCATCCTGGCAGCCTCATAAAGCTGTAAATCCACACCGGACAGGGCTGCCAAATAAATGATAGTTCCCCAGCCGGCGCTCTGCCAGACACCGGTTCCTATGAACAATCCGTAATACGCATTCTCGTTCATCAGGATATTGACCTTTCCTCCTCCAAGAGCAGCAAGTATCTGATTTAAAACACCATCTTCTGTTGAAAAAAGAACGTAGGCCAGTGAACAGATGACCACGGATGAAAGGAAATGAGGCAGATAGAGAAATGTCTGCACACTCCTTTTAAACAGTTTGTGACGCACCTCATTTAACAGAAGCGCCAGTATAATCGGCATGGGGAACGATAACAGCAGGCTTCCCACGGAAATAACCATCGTATTCTTAAACAGACGGAAAAACTGATCTCCTGAGAAGAATTTGATGAAATGTTTCAGCCCGACCCACTGGCTTCCCATCACCCCCTGAGTCGGCATGTAATCCTGGAATGCCATCAGCAATCCCCACATGGGAATGTACTTATAAATAATAAAGTACAAAATCCCCGGAAGCATAATGATATAGAACCATTTATACTTCCAAAGCCTTTTTCCGGGCGATTCCCTTTTTAC
>CAUEKH010000081.1 GCA_959018155.1 uncultured Hungatella sp. | reverse complement strand
AGTTCTACGATTTTGAGTCGAAGTACGCTCAGGGAGGGTCGCAGCATATCTGCCGGAGTCTTGTCAGTTCGGCAAGAATCTGGATTTTATCTGAGCCAAGGGCGCCGGACTGCTTCAGCTGCTCTTTTACCTTTAAGGCATTTGCTATATAAAGTTCTTTCTGCTCTTTTTCAAAACCGGAGTAAATAACTGTCTCCAGCTTATCCGGGAGTTCCTTAAGCACATCCTTTTTCAGACGGCGCAGGATAAATGGTCCAATCAGCCGGTGCAGCCGTTTTAAACTCTCCTCATCCTGGTCCCGGACAATGGGAAGTTCGTATTCCTTCTTAAATTTCGGGTAGGTGAAGAGAAATCCCGGCATGAGGAAATCAAAAATACTCCACAGCTCACTGAGACGGTTTTCTATCGGCGTACCCGTAAGGGCAAAACGCGTCACGGCCTTCACCGCCTTCACGGCGCGCGCGCTCTGTGTCGAAGCATTTTTGATATACTGCGCCTCATCAATAACCTGGAAGCGGAAGGATTTTCCTTCATAGAGCGCAATATCGCGTTTTAATAAGTCGTAGGAGGTGACAAAAGCATCCACTCGTTCCCCGTCGCGGAGTATCTCCATCCGCTCCTGAAGGCTTCCCGTCACAGCGCGGACCTTTAATGTGGGCGCAAACTGACGGATTTCACTCTCCCAGTTGTATACGAGGGACGCCGGACACACGATCAGGCTTGGCGCGTGTGATTCCTTCTCCGCCTCATCCAGCAACAGCACGATAACCTGAATCGTCTTTCCTAGCCCCATATCATCCGCAAGAATCCCGCCAAATCCATAGGAATCCAGAGTCTTAAGCCAGCGGAATCCCGTCTTCTGATACTCCCTGAGCACCGGCCTTAAGGGAAGCGGTATCTCAAAATCGCTGTCCTCCACCGATTTCATCCCGCGCACCACGGATTTAAACAGGGCGTCACGGTAAAGGGTGATTCCCTTGCCCTCTTTTAAAATGCTGTCGAGGTAGAGCGCCCGATAACGCGGAAGCTTCACATGGCGGCTGGACAGATCGGACATGGTGATTCCCATGGTCTCCACCATCTTTGCCACCGTGATTAAACCATTGTCGTCGAGGCGCAGAAATTCTCCGTTTTTCATGCGGTAATATTTCTTTTTCTGGCTGTACCCGGAAAGCAGCTTCATCAGTTCCGACTCGCTGATTCCTTCCGTATCCACCTCCAGTTCCAGCCAGTTATCCACACTCTTCACACCGACGGTAATCTTCGGAGGCGGCAGTATTTTCAGCTTTTTGAAGGTTTCTGATAAATAAACCTCGCCCAGAGCCATAAACTCACTGATCCCGTCTGAGAGGAGGCGGTAAATGGCTTCCTCATCATCACGGATAGCCGGAAATTCCGTGTCATGTTCCTTGTATTTAAAATATTTCGTTATCAGCTGGCTGATTCGGAATTCTCCCGGCACATCACGGCACACCGTCCGCGGAAGCTTTTCATCCTCCACCGGCTGGAAGGAGTAATCCCCATAGGACAATGTCGGCTTTAATACCAGTTCATTCGGCCCGCTGCTGTCGAATTCAAATCTGGCCTTCAGTTCCTCCGGCTTGTACGATTCCAAATCGAGATCGCCGGAGTCGATCACGCTGTAGGCAGCCACTTTCTTTAAGACACGCTCATAGAACAGGGGCATATCCTTGTCGTTGATTTCCACCTCGCCGGAAGACCCGAAGCCCTTCAGCATCTGCTCCAAAAATACGCCCAGAGTGGCGCTGCACAGTTCATCACAGCAGTAAAGCGTCTCTCCAGACACCAGATACAAGTGACGCTCTCCCTCAAATGGCTTCAGCCCCTTATCAACCGATGCCAGCACGCCGTCCCTGCCGTGCTTTTTAACAGTGACGACGATATCCGGGTTATGTTCCGTCACCGTCACGCTCTTCTTTTCCCCGCGGCCGTCCTCCAGTTCCAGGGTTCTCCCCTTCATCAGCCGGAAGAAGCGGTCCCGGTTCGCCCTGCTCAGTGAAAGGAAGCGCAGAGTCGGAATCGCACCGTAGGAACTTTTCTGGAACTGCTCGTAGTGCTCCTGATACGTATTTACCAGTTCGAGGACAAATTCCACCAGCGGCCTGCTCTCCTCCGTAAATACGTCGAGGCTGTGATGAAAGGCCAGATTCCGTCCGTACTCCACATACGCCCCGCTCTCCACCGCCTTCGCAAAGGCAATCAGATCCTTGAGCACGTAAAGCCGCTCTCTGCCGATCTTAAATTCCAGCTTCACATCATCTCTCTCGATGTGGAGTCTGGCTTCTAAATCTACCTTCGTCTCTTCTCCCTCGCTGATAATCCTGGCCACTTCCCGGTTCGTGTATTCCCGTATCATGGTCCTGGCCTGCTGGGAGGTCATCACCGGCCGTGAACTGTTTCCTGCCGCCTGTTTCTGATACGCTTCAAACAGCGCTTTGCAGTGAGGGCACATGCCCTTATAGGAATTTCCCTGCACACAGGAACAAGAGTAGTCATTGACTCGACTACCCTTGATATATAACTCTGCTTTATACTGTTCCCCCTGGTCTTCCACCAGACCCTTAACGCCTGATTCTCCCTTCCAGAAGGTGTTGATGGTTATTTGCGATACTTTCAATATCTTCTCCCACCCGTCTGTTACACATTTTTATGGAAATGTTCCCCGTTTTTTGCGGGACGATTCCCGTTCTTCTGTAAATCGTCCCGCAGACCTTACGAAATGTCCACAGCCTACATGCGCTCAGGCGCCTCGATGCCCAGTAAATCAATGCAGCACGTCAGCACATCCTTAGTCAGGCTGATAAGCCCAATCCAGGAGTCCTGCTGCGCCTTATCTTCCTCACCGATAATCTTCACATCATGATAGAACCTGTTGAACGCGTTGGCAATCTCATAGACATACTGGCAGATCTTATGGGGTGCCAGTTCTTCGAAGCCCGTCTCAATCACTTCATTATATCTCGAGAGCTGTAACATTAAGTCCTTCTCCACTTCAGACGCCGCCGGAATTATGGCGCCGCCTTCCACCGCCTTTCCCTCCACCTGCTCGTACTTTGCGAGGATAGATTTAATGCGGACAATGGTGTACAGGATATAAGGCCCCGTATTTCCTTCAAAGGAAAGGAACCGATCCATATCGAATACGTAATCCTTGGCCGCCTGGTTCGACAGATCACCGTACTTTAACGCAGCAAGGCCGACTATCTTAGAGGTAGCGGCAGCTTCTGCCTCATCCATGCTGCGGTTTTCCATAATCTTCTCGTAAGCCGCCTGGCAGATATCATTAATCATGGTTTCCAGACGCATTACACCGCCATCCCTCGTCTTGAACGGCTTTCCGTCCTTCCCGTTCATGGTTCCGAAACCCAGGTGGGACATCTTCCTGTCAGCCGGTACGTATCCCGCCTTCTTTGCCACACGGAACACCTGAATAAAATGGAGTTCCTGACGCTTATCCGTGATATAGATGTATCCGTCGGGATGGTATAGCTTCTCTCTCTCGATGATAGTTCCCAAATCTGATGTGGAATAGAGCGCCGCTCCGTCTGATTTCCTGATAATACACGGCGGAAGTTCCTTGGAATCTCCTGGCTCCGCAATATCCGTGACAAGTGCACCCTGGCTCTCGTATGCAATTCCCCGCTCCTCCAAATCCTGGATCAGCCCGGGAATATACGGCGCAGCATCGCTCTCTCCCTTCCACAGATCAAAGGTCACATTTAAATTGTCATAATTTTTCTTCAAATCCGGGACCGACACATCCATGATATGGCGCCAGAGCGCACGGTACGGTGCGTATCCCTTCTGATTCTTTACAGTTGCCTCATGGGCGCGTTCAGAAAATGCCTGATCCACCTTCGCCTTGGCGCTGGCCGCCGGGTAGATCTCATCTAAGTCACTGAGGGTAAATGGCGGCTCCTTCGGATATTCCCCCACATAATTCTCATCAAAATAGACCAGATCCGGCTTCCTGTCGTGCAGTTCTTCAATCACAAGTCCCATCTGAAGACCCCAGTCTCCCAGATGCACGTCGCCAATCATATTATGTCCCAGGAAGCGGCCCATCCGCTTGATGCTCTCCCCGATAATCGCCGGACGTAAATGGCCCACGTGAAGCGGCTTTGCCACATTGGCTCCGCCGTAATCGACAATAATCGTCTCAGGCTTCTCCGTCTTCTCGCAGCCGCACTGCTCTTCTTGCGCCATGCCGTTCAAATATCCGGCCAGATAACCGGCTTCTAACTTTAAGTTAATGAATCCCGGCATCACGGCGTTCACCTCTGAGAACATCCGGCTGTCCGCCAGCTTCTCCACCACCGCATTGGCAATATCAATCGGCTTTATCTTATAAGTCTTTGCCGCGGCCATCGCTCCGTTACACTGATATTCACAGAGGTCCGGACGGTTGGATAAAGTCACCTTGGCAAAAGCCTCGTCATATCCACAGGCTTTAAACGCGTCCTTCATCTCTGTCGTGATTAAGTCAAGAATCTTCTTCATCGAATCGTGTTCTCCTCTCAAATTGACTGAAATCTCTATCTCAATCTCCGGTATTTCCGGAGGTTTTCATCCCATCTCCGAAATGCCTTCCGGAGATTTCCAGGCTAAAAATTAATTATATTACACTTACCCGGGAAAATCAATGTTTTTGCCGCATTTTTCCTGCGCACTTATCTGCCCGCACTCATCCCGTACAGTCACTGTTCATCCCGCATAAGGCCATGCGCGCGCCGCCACGCCTTCACCTCTTCCAGCCGCGCCTTCGTCTCCTTTTCCTTTCCTTCTTCCGTAGGCCGGTAATACGTTCTGTCCTTTAAGGAATCCGGCAGACACTGCATGGCCGCAATCTTATCCTCCGTCTCATGGGCATACTGGTATCCTTCCCCATAATGCAAATCCTTCATCAGCCCTGTGGGGGCATTTCTGATGACGAGAGGCACCGGCTCCGCCAGTGTATGGAGGGCATCTTCTTTACACTTCTCATATCCCATATACGCGGAGTTGGATTTCGGCGCCATGGAGAGATAGATAACCGTGTGAGCCAGGTTTACGTTGCACTCCGGCATCCCGTTAAAATGGCACGCCTGGTAGGCCGCCACCGCAAGTGGCAGAGCCTGGCTGTCCGCCATCCCCACATCCTCGCTGGCAAACCGAATCAGCCTTCTGGCCACATAGAGCGGATCCTCCCCCGCCTCCAGCATCCGCGCCAGCCAGTACAGCGCCGCATCCGGATCGCTGTTGCGCATGGATTTATGCAGGGCTGAGATTAAATTGTAGTGTTCCTCCCCGTTCTTGTCGTAGAGCAGTGATTTCCGGCTTAGGCACTGTTCCAGCACTTCCTCCGTCACCGTCGTCTCTTCGGCGCTTATTTTCCCGTTCAACACTGCCATCTCAAGCGTATTGAGCGCCGTTCTCGCATCGCCATTGGCAAAGCGCGCAATCGCGGTGAGCATATCTTCCGTTATCCCGATTCTCTGATCGCCCAGCCCCTGCGGACTCTTTAACGCATGGTGCAGCAGTTCCACCAAATCCTCTGTCTCTAAGGACTGGAGCACAAATACCTTGCACCGCGATAAAAGAGCGGCATTGATTTCAAAAGAGGGATTCTCCGTTGTCGCGCCAATAAGAATGATACTCCCCTTCTCCACATACGGCAGGAATGCATCCTGCTGAGCTTTATTGAAACGATGAATCTCGTCCACAAATACAAGTGTCCGAAGCCCCATATGCCGGTCACGTTCCGCCTGGGCCATCACCTCTTTGATTTCCTTAATTCCACTCGTCACCGCGCTGAAATCCACGAAAGAGGCTTTCGTCCGATTGGCAATAATCCTCGCCAGCGTCGTCTTTCCCACGCCGGGAGGTCCCCAGAATATCATGGAGCACACCATATCCTGATCAATAATCCTCCGGAGCACCTTCCCCTCTCCAATCAAATGCTTCTGCCCCACAAACTCATCGAGACTTTTGGGCCGCAGCCGGCTTGCCAGAGGTCCCATGCTGCCCCGATCATCGAACAGGGACATCTGTTCCATCATAATATATCACCTCATCCTGTTTTTTATCAGCTAAATCACTCGTATTCCTCCAGAATCTCCAGCGTATCCGGCAGATTAAAAATCTGTTTTTTAATGAAAGCCGGATAAAGATACTCTCCTTCCAGCGCTTCAAACGGAATCCACTCAAACTTGTGTTCCTGTCCGTCTTCCAACCGGGAAAAACGGCTGCCCCGCGACAGTAAATCTGTCTTCTCAATATCCATAAGAAAGTACATGCACAATTCATGGTAGCGCTTCTGGCTGACATCCTCTGTAAAAAATCCCTGATTCAGCCACAGGGGCCTGACAATCTCTGCCTGAACCCCAAGTTCTTCCCCAACTTCCCTCAAAACCGCCTGTTTCGCAGTTTCATGGAACCTGACTCTTCCTCCAGGCAGATAGTAGTATGGAGATCTGTCACGCATAGCCAGCAGCCGTCCGTCATGAACGATAACCGCACACACCCTGTAATTGAATACCCCTTCTTCTGTCTGAAATGTAATATCCATCTCTCCACTCCTTTTATTTCCGCGAGCAACGAGCCAAGCAGCCATGCTTGCATGGATATTTGGCGACCGCTGCGAGGGTCAAATACCCCGTTGCCTGCAGCGGGGTATTTGATTTGAAATTCACTCAAAATACGCTGAAACTGAATGTCTTTATTCTAAACGTTTCCCGACTCAAAGTCAAACAAATGAACATGATATCCCGCGTTCCATTTAAAGTTTACATTCCGCAGTAAAAACGATAACCTGCACGCTCCGCGCACAGGTCACCGTTTTCAAAAAGGCCGGGATTTTCAAAAACTCAAAAATCCCGGCCCTGCCGCAGGACTGCTCACACTCCCTCAGCCCTTCTCATTTTGTTTATTTTCCCGACGCGTTTGATGGCGACGCCTTATCCGGATTCAGACTGCGAAGCCGGATCGTGACCTCAACTTCCTCGTTGCTCAGAATCTGGAAACTTCTGCCTCCGTAGGAGACTTTTCCTTTCTTCACCTGGCAGTTGGTATCATCACTGCTGATATAGCTGTATCCCTCCGGGAAGGTAAGTTTGATGCTTCTGCGTTTTTCACTGACACCCGTCTGGCTCCCCACCGGGTTGCCATCTGCATCAACGAAATGAACCGTATATTCTATCATCCGGCCTTTTCCTTCCTGATAATAGAAATTCCCCTTCCTGTGGGCAAAGTAATTAGCCTCCGCATCCATTTCCAGATAAAGCGTTACGTTGATCGGCCGTCTCAATACGTCCGCATATTTCGTGTTGATACGGGTGTTTATTTCTTCTTCCATTCTGTCATTGATCTTTACGAGTTTCTTATAGTTCCCCGTCACTGTGGCTGTATATTTTGATGGGTAGCGGACAGCAAATTCATATGAATCACTCTTTTTATCGAGTTCCGATTCAAGGTAGGCACAGATCTTATCCACGGTGCTGCTCTCATCGGTGAAGCGGATGAGATTGCTGCCATCCTCATTTCTGATACTGGCAAAGAATTTGTCCATCTGTTCCTCATAACTCTCCCCTTTGGAGGTGTCGATCGTCCCGTCCTTTAAGTACTGGGCTACCACCTTCGGCCCATAGGCGTTCCCTTTTGCTTTCATAGTGGCGGGACTCCATTTTTTATGGAATGGTACGCCTTTTATCTGACTGTCCTCCAGATTGATGTACTTATTTCTCAGATGAGAAAAACCGTAATTATTGCTGCCCGCAGGATCTTCCCAGGTTACATCCACATGATACCATTCCTTATCGAGTTTCACCACATTCCAGGCATGATAATCATTATAAATGTACCTGGCGTCAAGCCCGCAGGCTTTGGCCGTCTGAAGAAATGCATCCGCGTATCCGGAACACTGCGCTTTTCCATTGACGATACAGCTGTAGGCAGTGGCATTCTCCCAGCTATCTCCTTTCTCGTAAGAACAGTTGGCCACCAGCCATTTAATAATCGTGATCTCCTTTTCAAAATCGGTCATGTCTGAGGTAATGTAATTATCTTTAAAATTCTCAATCTCATCCTGCAGTTCCTCACGCTCGTCAGCGCTCATCATCCCGTAGTTTCCAGTCGTAAAGTTATTGGCAGAATGGCGGACCGACTGGTCGGAATAATCACGCCAGGCGTCGTCTTCACTGCTGCCGGAACCATTTCCACCACCGGAACCACCGGAACCGCCGGAACCACCCGAGCCGCCGGAACCTCCAGCGCCTCCGGCTCCGCCTTTTCCGCCCCCGGCGACCGGTCCCTTGGCCGTTATATCGAAGGAAACCGTGGAAGAGATCCCTTTCCCTGCTTCATAATAAGGGATTCCATGTTCATCCACCCATGCCCCCTGACCATCCACCATGCAGCCATCCGGCGTGATACAGGAGGCCGCCATGGCGCCGCCGCGCGCCGGGTCGAAGAAATAGCATTTTCCGTCAATCCACTGCCAGCCCATCACCATGCTTCCCTTTGGTCCGCCGATTCTGGTGTCCAGAAAATACCAGTTTCCATTTTCAAACAGCCATCCGGTTTTCATAGCGCCCTGCGGCCCGCCTGTCTGCGGCTGTAAATAATACCATCTGCCGTTATCCGTCACATCCTGATACCAGCCGGTCTTCATATAACCGTTTTCATCGGTCCGGTAATAATCCATCCCATCCTGGATCCAGCCTGACTTGACAGCCTGGCCGCTGTCCCCGAGATATCTCCAGCCTGCCGTATCCGCCCTCCAGACACCTGCAAATGCGGGCGACGCGGCCAGAACTGTCATCGCGGCAGCCGCCCCGATACCTGCCAGTATCGCATTTCTTCTCTTACTCATTTTCAATTCCCTCCTGATTTTTATTTCTTACTACTTCTAAGACGGTTTAAATGAAAAAAAGGTTTTATATCTTTTAAAAATTTTTTAACCTTT
>CAUEKH010000080.1 GCA_959018155.1 uncultured Hungatella sp. | reverse complement strand
TCTTATGGCCAGGTGCGGAGAACTGGGAGGAACTTTGGGACTAAACAAAGAGAGAGTCAGAAAAGGAGAAAACTGATATGTTAAAAGGAATACCGAAAATCTTATCGCCGGAATTATTAAAGGTTCTGGCGGAAATGGGTCACAGCGACCGGCTGGTGATTGCCGACGGAAATTTCCCCACAGAGAGCATTGGAAAGAATTCAATTGTCATCAGGTGTGACGGCCATGGCGTGCCTGAAATCCTGGACGCAATTCTCAAACTGTTCCCCCTGGATTCCTATGTGGACAAACCCATGAATCTGATGGAGGTCATGGAAGGGGACAACGTGGAGACCCCGATCTGGGAGACTTATGGCGATATTGTGGAAAAATATGAAGCGAGGGGCCGGGAGGCCATCGGCCATATCGAGCGGTTTCAATTTTACGAAGAAGCCCGCAGCGCCTATGCCATCATTGCGACAGGGGAAAGCGCGCTCTATGCGAATGTCATGCTGCAAAAAGGCGTGGTGACGGAAGAAAACCAGTAAATATCAGAATAGAATAAAAAGAGGAAAGCCGATAAGACTGCAAAAACAGTTTTATCGGCTTTTTGCTGCTATGGTGGGAATTTTATCAAAGATAATGTGGAAATATATGCACATTTTTTGCTTATATACGCTGATACAAATATGCGTATGTCGGCTATAATCAACTTAGATAAATGTTTTGGAATTGAGCGGAATAGACAAAGAAAGGGATTAAAAAGAAAGGCGGATTGTAAAGATAATGAAAGAATCTCCACAAAGCGCAAAGAAAAAGAAGTTGGTTAAGGAAATAAAACGCGATAAATGGCTTTATATTTTCCTGTTTCCGATTATTATTTATTTTGTGATATTTAAGTATGTCCCTATGCTTGGTACAGTCATGGCGTTTCAGGACTTCAAGTTTTCTACAGGATTTTTGGGGAGTAAATGGGTTGGACTTGATCATTTCCGCAGGCTGTTTAAGAATAATGGTTTTTATACGATTCTCCGCAATACACTTCTTCTCAATGCGGGAAGTGTGCTGTTTGGTTTTCCGGTTCCCATTATTCTGGCTATTTTTTTGAATGAAGTACAGAATGGGCCGTTTAAAAAGTTGTCACAGAGTATTATGTACCTGCCGCATTTCATGTCCTGGGTTGTTCTCGGTGGGATCCTGATCGAACTGTTATCACCAAGTACCGGTATCGTCAACACGATTCTGGTTCATGTATTTGGAATGAAGCCGATTTATTTTATGGGAAGTACGAAATGGTGGCCGGTTATCTTCGTCATTTCAGGTATCTGGCAGGGTGCAGGCTGGGGTACCATTATTTACTTGGCGGCAATAACAGGGATTGATCAGCAGCTCTATGAGGCAGCGAGGATTGACGGCGCCGGGAAGCTGAAACAGATTCGCTATGTAACGCTTCCCTGCTTAAGGAGTACGATTGTTGTGATGCTGATTCTTCGTATGGGTTCCATGATGGATGTTGGATTTGAGCAGGTCTATGTGATGATGAATCCGGCTGTCCGGGATGTCGCGGAGGTAATCAGCACCTATGTTTATCGGGCTGGAATCGAGGGGGCCCAGTACAGTTATACGACAGCCATCGGTCTGTTTCAGTCGGCTGTAAGCTGTATTCTGGTCTGTGTCACGAATCTGATTGCAAAGAAAGTGAATGGAGAAGGATTATGGTAAGGAAGAAAAAAAGGGATATGAAGGTTAAGAAATCATGGCAGGAAAAGTTATTCCTTATGGTGGTATATACCGTTCTGACGTTGGCTACACTCTGCGCCCTTTACCCGTTTGTGAATGTTGTAGCCTTGTCATTTAGTTCGAGCCGGGCCGTAGGGGCGGGGGAAGTAGTTCTCTGGCCGGTAGAATTTAATCTGGAAGCGTATAAGCAGTTGCTGCTTGATGGACAGATTTTCGCCTCCATGAAAAATACAATCGTCCTGACTGTTATCGGAACACTGCTCAACCTGATTGCAACCACGCTGACAGCGTATTCCCTCTCCAAGAAACGACTTCGGGGCAGAAAATTCTTTGTGGGTATGATTGTTTTTACCATGCTGTTTTCCGGCGGAATGATCCCCAATTTCGTGCTGATCAAGTCGCTGAAACTGATGAATACCTATACCGGCTTATGGCTTATGGGGCTTATCAGCACTTACAATATGATTGTAATGAAAACATTTTTTGAGGGAATCCCGGAAAGTCTTTCGGAGGCGGCGGCCATTGACGGCGCAAGTGAACCGGTAATTCTGCTCAATGTGATTCTGCCGGTATCAAAGCCGGTAATGGCAACTATGGTATTGTTCTATGCTGTGGGCTGGTGGAATAATTATTTTAACCCGATGCTTTACTTAAGTTCCACGAACCGGTTTCCGATGATGGTGAAGCTGAAACAGATGCTGGATACGGCGAAAATGATAGAAGTCAGTTCCAGCGAAGGGATTGTGCAGAGTATGGTGGCGGCGGAGACTTTTAAAGCCGCGTCAATCATTGTGGTGACATTGCCGATTATCTGTGTCTATCCATTTTTACAGAAATATTTCGTAAAGGGAGCCATGATTGGTTCTATTAAAGGTTAGGTAGCGAAAGCTGCCGGGAAGAAGCTGCAGATTCTCCCGGGGTTATAAAGATAGAAAAAGTTTATAAGAAAGCCGATGACAGGCGGACAGGAGAAAGTATGAGAAAAAAATTGACAGCAGTTGTATTAGCGCTGGCTACAGCCAGTACCTTGCTTGGCGGTTGTAATAATGCAGCGGAAACGGGAAAGACAGATGCTGCTAAGACAGAAGCTTCCGGGACGGAAAGTGGAAAAAAAGAGGAGAGTTCAGAGAAAAAAGAAATCTCTATCTCAATTCTGGAACGAGGAAAATGTCCGGCGGAAGAAGGAACAATGGAGAATAACCGCTGGGTAGAATGGATTAATGAGAACAGCCCGGTACGCGTGAAATGGGTTCCGGTGCCAAGGACAGAATCGGTAGCGAAAATCAATGCTCTGTTTGCCAGCGATTCAGCGCCGGATTTAGTGTGGGAGTTTGGAAAGAAATTCATGGACGGCCTGCTTCAGCAGGGAGTGATACAGCCGGTAGACGATTACGTAGAACAGTACAGCACTTCTTATAAGAAGTATTTATCAGAGCATCAGGAGCTGATTCCTTATATAACGGGGGAGGATGGAAAGATGTATGCCTTCACCTCCGCCAGAACCCCATTGCTGGTTGCAAATTTCGGAATGTGGATTCGTCAGGACTGGCTTGATAATCTGGGGTTAAAGACTCCGACAACGATGGAAGAGTTATACGATGTGGCGTATCAGTTTACGAAAAATGACCCGGATAAAAATGGACAGGCGGATACATTTGGCGTTTCCTTTAATTACAACTTCTTAACAGCTATGAAAAATATGTATGGCCAGCCAGATAACATAACGACTGTGGAAGACGGAAAACTTGTGGACTGGGTAGGTGGAAAGGCTTACGCAGAGTGTTTCGAATTGGTTAAGAAGATGTATAATGAGGGTCTGATTGATCCGGAATACGTTACCGATACGAATTATGAGCGCCAGCGTCAGCTTCAGGTGACAGGAAAGGCGGGAATCTGGATTGCCAGTTACAATATGGAGTCTGAGTGGAGAGAGTTAAAGACAAACGTTCCGGAAGCTGAGCTGGTACCGCTTGAACCGGTAGAGAGTCCTTATGGAAAATTTGGTCTCTATCAGGAACCACCGGCTAATAAGATTGTGTGCATGAACAAGAATGCGAAAGATCCGGAAGCCTGTATAGAATTCCTCGACTGGATGCTGGAAGAAGGCTGGAAGGGTCCGGCATATGGACTGGAGGGTGTTCACTATAATCTCGTTGATGGCATTCCTCAGAAAACAGACGCAAATAAATTTAAGACAGAGGTTGAGTATGCGTATGAATATAATTTACTGTCTGATGAGGTAATTGAAGATACGGCAAAGTATTTCCAGGTTACCAGCGCACAGGATGAACTGTCCCAGGAATACGCGAAACTTCGCAGTATCGCGCTTGAGACAGCTATGAAGAATAAATTCAGAAGAGAAATTCCCTATCTTCCGTCTACAGAGTTGTCCAGCAAATACAATAGTGATTTTAAGCCGATCCTGGAGTCTATTGAGGCAAAGATGGTATCAAATCCGGATTACTCCATCGAGGATGGTCTGGCTGAAATTGAGAATGAAAAAATGGGGCTTGGCTTTGATGAGGTAATGAAAGAGCGGCAGGAGTGGTACGATAAGAATAAAGATGTTCTGAAATAGGAGATTCTTTAAAACAGGGCAGGAAGGATTATGGGCCGGGGGCTGTGGGCCGCCGGCCCTTCCCATTGAAGACGATGACCTGTGCGCGGAACGTGCAGGTTATCGTTTCCGGAGGGGAAAGGGTGAACGGGGGAATATGACAACAGACAATGCAGGAGGATTGCAGCAATGCAGCTAATAGAACGGATAACAGACAGAGTAATCGAAGGAAATGACAGAAGCTGGGCAATGGATATCGACCGCTTCGACTGGGGACCGGGAGTCGGGCTTGCCGGTATCTGGCGAGCCTATGAGGTCACAGGGCAGAAACGGTATCTTGATTTCCTGATCCAATGGGTTGACACACATGGGAAAGAGGCATATTCTCAAAAGACGGTGAATTCTACGGCTCCCCTTCTGACGATCCTTGAACTGTATACAATGACAGGAAATGAGACGTATGGGAAACTGTGTGATGATATGGCTTCCTATGTCCTGAATGAGGCGCCTTTAACCGTGGATGGGGGACTGGAGCACACGGTCACGGAGGACGCCACATTCTCGGAGCAGATGTGGGCGGATACCCTGTTCATGGTATGTATCTTCATGGCCAGATATGGCAGGAGGAGAGGCAGAAAGGATTGCATGGATTTTGCAGCCAGGCAGTTAAAGCTGCATTACCGGTATCTCTGGAATGAGGAGGCAGGGCTGTTTTATCACGGCTGGAGCGGAAAAGAAAGAAACCATTTGAGCGGCATTTTCTGGGGACGCGCGAATGCGTGGATTATTTACAGTACGGTTGAGATTTTAAATGAGATTCCGGAATTTGAGGGCAGGGATGAAGTGATAACCATCCTGAAGAAACATGTAGAAGGACTGGCGCGGTGCCAGAGGGAAGACGGGCTGTTTGGCACGATACTGGATGATTTGAGTGCATACGAAGAGATTTCCGCGTCAGCGGGGATCGCCTGTGGAATTTTGCGCGGGGTGAAATCGGGTTATCTGGATGAGGAAAAACGGGAGATGGCTCTCCGGGCGACAGTCCGGTTTTCCGAGTATGTCAGCCCGTCCGGGGAGGTGCTTGGAGTATCAGGCGGAACCCCAATTATGAAGGACGCCAAAGCCTATAAGGAGATCGAAAGGACGCCGACTTTATACGGCCAGGCGCTGATGTGCTTTGCCCTGGCGGAGTGCAAATAAAAGAATGCGAGGGACAGGAAATGGGTTCAAAAGAAGTCTACGCGGTGCAGGAACTGTACCATGAAAATCTGCTGGTACAGCATAATATCTGTAATGCGGATTTCTATGATATGAAAAATCTGCATTTTCATGACGGGTATGAAATCTGGTTTACCGTCACGGATGGCTGCGGCTTCTTTCTGGAGAACAGTTCCTTCTCGCTGGACAGAGGGGGGCTGGTGCTGGTCAACAGCAGTGAACTCCACCGGACGACCGCGCCTCCGACAGGAATTTATGACAGGTATATTATCTCGTTTGTGCCGGATTATATCGCTGGATTTGACAGTGAGGAGACGGGGCTGTTCTCTCTTTTCACCGATCATCCTCAGGGGAGCGCTGCTTCGATGCAGTTAAATGAAGAGCAGATAGCGGAATTTTTAGAACAGGTTCATCTTCTGGAACGGTATACCAGGGAGGAACGGTACGGCAGAGAACTTTTAAAGAAGCTGGCATTAACACAGCTTGTAATTCTGTGTAACGGATATTTTAAAGAGGGGCAGAGCCAGGAGACGGCGCAGTCGTCTGAGCGTCTGAAACCTATTTTAAGCTATATCAGGGAACATATCAGCGAGGACCTGGCGCTGGATAAGCTGGCGGAGACATTTTATATCAGCAAGTCACATTTAATCCGGCTGTTTAAGGCGGTTACCGGGATGACGCCGAATGAGTATATCATCATGACCCGCGTGATGAAGGCGCGGTCCTACCTGACGGAAGGGATTCCGGTGCTGAAGATCTGCGAGCTGGTCGGATACAGCGATGAATCCCATTTTATCAGGACATTTAAGAAAATTATGGGGATAACGCCAAAGCAGTACAGTAAACTGAGAAAAAAGAGCATAAAGGAGACAGGAGTATGATTTCGTTTATAAATGAGGAGGAGAAGCGCTTAAATGGGCAAATCATGGCGCGGATGGATTCCTTTTACGATAAGAAAGAGAAAATGATTGTTCAGTATCGCGGAGAACACGGATACCACAGCACACTTGTCAACCAGTGGGCGCATTCCAATTTGGAATCCTTTCGTTATGCGTACGAACTTATGAACCGGGACGAGAAGGGGGACTTTGAGGAGGGGGAGGCAATCCTTCGAAGGGTCATTCCGCTTCAGGACACAGATCCTTCCCGCAGTACATACGGAATCTGGTCCTATTATATGGAAGAACCTTTGGATAAAATGGCGCCTCCGGACTGGAACTGGGCCGATTTCTGCGGAAAGGTCCTGCTGCAGGTCCTGATGGACTATGGAGACAGGCTGTCCGTGGATTTAAAGGAAATGGTGAAGAACAGCCTGCATCACTGCTGTAATTCTATTATGCGCCGCGATATGGGGCCGCATTATACCAATATCTCAATTATGGGAACCCTGGTTACCATGGCAGGAGGGGAAGTCCTCTCTTTGGAAAATCTCGTTTCCTACGCCAGGAAAAGGCTTGATGTCCTTTATGAGTTCAATATGGGACACGGGGCTTTTCAGGAGTATAACAGCCCATCCTACACATGGGTGGTCATTGACGACTTAGCGGCTATGATGCCATATATCCGGGATGAGGAGGCTTTAAAAAAATTCCGGGATATCAATGACCTGGCGTGGCGCTGTATTGCGGAACACTACCATTACAGCACGAAGCAGTGGGCGGGCCCTCATTCAAGATTTTACGCCATGCTGGAGGATGAGGAACTGCTGATGAGGATTCAGAGAGCCCTCGATTACCGAATCAGCCTGGTGCCCCTTGACAGAGAAGGGCTGGCCGGAAAGCTTCCTATGGGATTTTTCAGTTCCCGCAGCGTATGCCCGGAGCAGTACACCAGCTATTTTACCGAGCCGACGAAAGATGCCAGGATAGACGCGGTATTTGTGCGCGGGAAGAAAAATGCGGATGTGAAGATTGCTGTCTGCCGCCAGAAGGAGGCGTACAATCTGGGGACATTTTACAAGTCCACATTCTGGAATCAGAGGAGAAACCATATCAGCTATTTCAACACGGAGCAGGGCCCTGTCTACTGCGGGTTAAAATGTCTCCACGATTTTTATGATTACTCTTCCGCCACGATTGTAACGGCCCAGGAGGGGCTGAGGGCTGTGTCGGCAGCAGGATTTGTCACAGATGGCGGCGACACGCATCCGAGCCTTGACAAGGTAAAGGAAGCGTCTGTCCTGGCCTCTGATATGAGAATCCGGTTTGAGATTGGCGGAAATGTGGGGAGTGTCCGCGCAGTACAGACAGGAGAACGGGAATTTTCGGTTCAAATCGGACAGACAGAGGTAAGGATCACATTTCCGTATGTAAAATTTGGAGAAAATACAGTTCAGTTTGGTATCACAGAGGAATCAGAGCATGTAAATGAGACGGGGGACCATAAGGTTACCGGCGCGATGATCGGAATTGATGCCATATTGTACCACGGAGAACCGAAGACCATCTGCTTTACTGAACTGGAGGAGTGCTGCTGCGGGATTACGTTTGAGATTATTTCTGAAGGAGCGGAGGCCGTTACCGGAGAAAGCGCGAGAGTGGAAGATGGATTTTTGTGGGTAGAACAGGGGAATCTGCGTGTTAAATCGCCTGTCGCGGCCTGCACGATTACACAGTTTGAGGAGGAAGCGAGAGCATTTCGGGGAAACAGGGAGTATCTGGATATCTATTACCATGATTAGATTCCCGGGCGATTTCGTACAGGAGAAAGCCGGTGAGACTGCAAATCAGCAGTTTTACCGGCTTTTCCGATGGCAGGCGGTTTCTGGAAAAAATTCTTAATTTTAACAATATTTACATCAGGATGAATCCTGTGGTATACTTAGGTGGTATTGGCTCGGGCAGCCGTTTGAGAAAGAGGAGGGTTCCTATGATAAATTATTACGATGGAGATATTTTTGAGTCAAAAGCTGATGTCATCTGTCATCAGGTAAACTGTCAGGGGGCGTTTGGCCGCGGCATGGCCGGCCAGGTGAAAAAGATGTTTCCGGAAGTGGAAAAGACTTATAAAATCATTACGAAACAGTGGACAGAGGAAGCAGGGGGAAAGACGAAGAAGCTTCTTGGAAGAGTGTCGGCACAGCCGGTGGAGAAGGATGGGCGGTGGTTTTTGATTGCCAATCTCTATGGGCAGGATGATTATGGAAAAGAGGGGCTTTATACTGATTATGAAGCTCTTGAGAAAGCCATGGAGGAGATTCGGGGATTTTTAGAGGTCCGCGGCAGCAGGGAGACGGTGGCATTTCCATACGGAATTGGCTGCGGTTTTGCGGGCGGCGACTGGGAGGTCGTGTCCGCCATGATTGAGCGGGTGTTTGGAAAATATGCCGGTGAGGTACAAATCTGGAAATATGAGGCAAAGTAAGACAAAATTTTCCAGTCTTACGAATTCACTTCTCAATTTTTCACGGATTGCAAGAATAAAGAAAGAATATCGTAAGTTGACGGAGAATTATCCCGGGGAATATAATGTAGGTAGAAAGACAGGAATAAGAATT